>JBMTAX010000463.1:0-3415 GCA_049429145.1 Myxococcota bacterium | reverse complement strand
GTTGCAGACCGCTTATCAGGCTGCTGCTGACAGCAGTCTCCCCTCGCTGGCGGGTCTCGATTCAGAGGTGTTTGGTGAGGTGGACCCGAGCGCGCCCGTGCTCCCTGCCACCCCTAATAGTGTCGTCGAGACGGCCATGTGGTCCCCAGCCGAGGACGAGGCGGGTCTCGAGGATCTCCTTGGGGACGACCCTCCGGAGCTGGAGGGCACTGTGACCAGCAGGGTCGGCCCGGCCACCACCGGGTTCACGGCTGACTCTTTTCACAGTGCCCCCACGGGGCGCCCCGCAGCGCTCCCCCCGGCAGCGCCGATGCCACCGACGGCAGCTTCTAGTTATGACCCGTTTGCGGACGTGAGCCTGGGCCCGCTCCCATCCCCGGACGTCGAGTCATTCGCCGGGGACGACGACGGCCTGGCATGGGGTGTCTCAGCAGACGCGCCCTCTCCCCCTGGGTCGCCTGCATCGGTGGTGATGCATGAAGAGGAGGAAGAGGAGGAAGAGGAGGTGACCGCAGCCCTGGCGCCATTGCCGCTGGCGCGACCGCGTCCGGAAGCAGGCCTGCTGCACTCGGAAGATGACGTCGACGACCCTGAGGAGAGCGAACCGGAGGAGGCCACAGCGATTCTCTCCGAGTATCCGCGTCCCCCTGCCCCGCCGCCTTCCCCCACGCCCTCGGCGCGTACCGACGCGCGCGGTGAACTCCTCGACGCGCAGGACATTCATGACCTGGCGACGGCGGCGCCCCGGTCGCGGCAGCTCTCCGATGCCAGTCAAGTGCCCACGGGGCCCCGACCGGGACGTCCCCCCACGGATTCCAGCGAGGAGATCATCGACGATGACCTGGTGATCCGCCCAGCAGGGGCTGCTGGGCCACCACCACCTCCAGCAGAGGCGACACACATCTTGGTGAACCCCCTTGAGGCTCCGCCCGCCCCCGGCCCGCAGGGCGTCCCTGAGCGCTCCGAGGCAGCGTCCAAGGAGTCTGCGGCGCATCCTTCGACAGAGATGCAGGCGAAGGCGCGGCGGCTGTTCGAGGAGGCTCTGCGCGACCATCGTGAGGGACGCATCGGTGCAGCGCGCATGAACGCAAAGCTGGCCACCATCTACGACCCTGCCGAAGAAACCTACGCCGCGGCGCTCGAAGAGTGGGCTTCCTCTGGGAGGGCGCCCCGCAGCGCAGGAGAAGATTACGCTGTTTTGTACGACGGGGCCCAGAGTTGTGAGGCAAAGGGCGATATCGCGGGCGCACTGCAGATGTTGGAGCAAGGCGTCTCCAATTTCCCAGACATCGCTGCGTTCCATAACCGCCTGGGGGTGCTGCTCGCCATTCATCGCCGGGAGTACGACCGTGCTGCGGCGTCCATCCAACGCGCCATCGAACTCGACCCCGAGAACCTCCACTACAAGAGCAACCTCGGGAAGATTGTATCCCGCAGCAAACATCGGGGGCGACAGGCGAACGCTTGAGGCCGGCACAGAAGGGATTGTGACTTCACGCTTGCTCCGTCACGGTCTGGTCAGGGAACGCTCTCCGACGGGAACGAGCCGACGACAGCGGGTTTCGGCGAATGTGACGAGCGGACCGCCGCGGAGGAGCCAGAGCACGTGA
The DNA here is from genome assembly GCA_049429145.1 of Myxococcota bacterium. GTDB lineage: Bacteria > Myxococcota > UBA727 > UBA727 > CAYLZW01 > JBMTAX01. The sequence continues at coordinate 1,805 of JBMTAX010000463.1, read as the reverse complement.
GCGCGATCCAGGTACAACTCAAGGGAGAGTTCGTCGTCGAAGGCACAGGTGATGTGCTTGAAGGGGGATCGCTACTCCTCGCTGGCTCGTCCCCGACTGGGATTGAAGCGGCAGAGCCCTCGTCCCTCGCGTTGCCCGGTCGATGGCTCATGCCCGGGTTTGCCAACGCCCACAGCCACGCGTTTCAGCGGGCCTTGCGCGGACGGGTGGAGCAGAGGCCATCGGCGCCGCACAGCGGCGATTTTTGGACCTGGCGGACCCACATGTACGAGGCCGCACTCCTCCTCGGGGTTGCGGAGCTCGAGGCGGTCGCGACCTGGTGTTATCTCGACATGCTTCGCTCGGGGTTTACCGCCGTCGGAGAGTTTCACTATCTCCACCATGCGCCCGATGGCGGCCCCTACGACGACCCGGCAGCCGTCTCACGTGCTCTCGCCCGCGCGGCCGATCGTGTCGGGATTCGTCTCGTCTTGCTGCAAACAGGGTATGCCCGCGCGGGGGCCGGACGGCCCGCGCTACCCGAGCAACGGCGCTTTGTGTTCCCGTCGGTAGAGGCCTTCCTAGAGCACGCCCGTGCCATTCGCCGCTCGTCGCTGCCTGGTCACGTCACCCACGGGCTCGCCATTCATTCCGTGCGGGCGTGCCCTCGGACGTGGATCGAGGCAATCGCTGGCGAAGCGTACGCCTGCGGTCTCCCGCTGCATGTTCACGTGTGTGAACAACCAGCGGAGATCGTGGAGTGCCGAGCCGAGCACGGCGTTGCACCGATCGCCCTGCTCGAGGCGTGTGGTGCCTTGTCCGCCCAGACGACTGTGGTGCATGCCACCCACCTCGACGACGGAGATGCCGTACGATTAGCGCAGCAGGGGGCCATCGCATGCATCTGTCCGTCGACCGAGCGCAACCTTGGCGACGGCCTATGCCACACCCTCACGCTGCAAGAGGCTGGAGTCTCGCTCTGCATCGGTACGGACTCTCACGCGCGTATCGATGTCGTCGATGAGCTGAGATCGCTCGAAGACCACGAAAGACTGAGGCTGCTGCGCAGGAACGTGCTGACCCGAGCAGGGGGATCATTGCGACACGCCGTGGTGCCCGCAGCCACCTCAACGGGCTACCGCAGCCTCGGTCTATCGGACTGCTCGAGCCGCGACGTCGTGGCAGTAGGCGTGCCACTGGAAGGCGCTTACTCCGCGGGGGCCGCCGTCGACGCGTGGCTCATCGGAGGATCTGGACGAGATGTGACCGATGTCTTTGTCGACGGTGCGCCGGTGCTCCGCGAGCGGCTACCGACGCGCTGTCGACGGGAAGAGGTAGAGAGGGACGCTGGTGCCGTGCTGAAGTGGCTCGCCAGCACGAACGGGACGCAGGCACCTGGGTAATCAGCCCGAGCCTCTCAGCCCGCCGACGAACGCGCCGCAGTGTGCGGCCACCGTCGCGGTGCAGCCACCGCCGCAGCGGGCGCTGGCATGCCCCTTATCGGCCATGGACGAGCACGCGGGGACCATCGGGGAAAAGGGCTTCGAATTTCCCGCCATCCTTGAGCGCTGTCGCGACGCCGAGACCAAACTTCGGGTGCTCGAGCACCTCACCCACGGCGAAGGTTTCACGGGGCGCGTAGCGACGGGCGCTGCTCAGATCCCGTCCCTTGAGGTAGTTCTCGTAGTCGCTGGCCCGGGTCACACCCGCGGCCGAAGCACGGGTCGCTCGACCAGGAGTGTCGCGCTCTTTCGTCGAGCGCGACGTGCCGCCGCCCTGACCGGGGGCGTGGTCGCGGAACATGTGCTGGCTCATACAGGTGTTGC
>JBMTAX010000462.1:0-3422 GCA_049429145.1 Myxococcota bacterium | reverse complement strand
GGCCCGAGGGCAGCCAGAGCTGCTCCTGTGCCGGATCGGTAGGAGGGAGCGACGTCACCCGAGTGCCTCCAGCTCCTGCCAACGCGCATACAGGGTCTCCACCTCGAGCTCGGCCGCGGCAAGGGACTCCGCTACGAGGTGTGCGCGGGCGGGCTCTTTTCGCACCACCTCGTCGAGGGAGAGCGCGAGCGCCTCCTTCTTCGCCTCTGCGTCGAGCACCCGCGCCTCGATGGTCTCATATTCTCTCTGCTCAGCGTAGGAGCGCTTGCGCTTGCGGTCGGTGCGACCAGCCTCCGCCTTCGCCTCCGCCTGGGGTTTGCTCGACGCTGCGACAGCAGATGCTCGCTTCTTTTCCTGCTCTGCCTGTAGGCGTTCGTAATTGGTGTAGTCACCCTGCCAAGCGACGACCTTACCCTCGGCAAAAGACAGAATGCCCGTGCATACCCGGTCGAGGAAGCGGCGATCGTGGCTCACGATGAGGGCAACCCCCGGGTGGTCGAGCAATGCATCTTCCAAGAGACCGAGGGTACTGACGTCGAGGTCATTGGTCGGCTCGTCGAGCACTAGGCAGTTCGCCCCTTGTTGGAAGAGCTTCGCGAGCAAGAGGCGGTTCTGCTCGCCCCCCGACAATGTCGCCACTTGGCGGCGGCGATCTTCGCCACGAAACAAATAGCGTTCAAGGTAACTGCAAACGTGGACCTTCTCGCCGTCGAGAAAGACCCAATCGCCACCATCGGCCAGGATCTCGTCGAGAGTGGCCTCGGGGTCGAGCGAGCGGCGATGTTGATCGAAGACCGCGAAGGTAGTTCGACCGCCCAGCTTCACCCGGCCTGTCGTCGGGGAAAGGGCACCCGTCATCATGCGCAGCAGTGAGGTCTTGCCGATGCCATTCGGTCCCACGAGTCCCCAACGCTCGCCCTCCACCAAGGTGAGAGAGAGGCCTTGGAAAAGACTGCGCTCGCCATAGGCGAGACTCACATCGTCGAGTTCGAGGATGGTCTTCGCGAGGCGCTCGGCTTTTGCGCGCACGAGGTCGCCGCGCCGCTGCTGCCGTCGCTCTACGTCGTCCTTCACCTCGGCGATCAAGGCCTCGGCGCGCTCGATGCGCGCGTTTTGTTTCGTGGTGCGCGCGGGGGTACCTGCCCGCAGCCACGCGAGTTCGCGGGCGAGGAGTCGCTTGCGCTTGTCGGCGGCGCGCCCCTCCATGTCTTTGCGCAACAGGCGCCCTTCCACGAAGGTGGCATAGGGTGGCTCGTGACCGAAGAGGAGCCCCTCGTCGAGCTCTACGATGCGAGTCGCCACTTGATCGATGAAGGCGCGATCATGGGACGTAAAAAGCAAGCCCCCTGGCCGACCAGCGAGATGTTGCGCGAGCCACTTCACCGCCGCTGCGTCGAGGTGGTTGGTCGGCTCGTCGAGCAGGAGCACCTCGGGATCTTGCAGCAGCAGCCTGGCGAGGTCGCATCGCCTGCGTTCCCCACCAGAGAGCTGCCCCACGGGCTCTTCGCGGGCCGTGACGCCGAGGCGCGTGAGCACCTCTTCGACGCGATGGGCCACATCGAAACCGGCACCTGTCTCGATCTGCGTCGTGAGCGCGATGATCCGATCGCCGTCAGATCCAGTCTCACACAAGCGGCGATGCTCCTCGAGCAGAGCGAAGTGGCCGCCGAGTCCTTGCTGCACCACGGCGAGCACCGTGTCTTCCGGCGACAGGCGTGGCTCTTGGGGCAGTAGGCCTGCGCGGGTGCGTCCAAAGAGCCTCACCTCGCCGCTGTCGAGCGGACGCTCGCGCGTCAGCAGCGCAAGCAGCGTCGACTTTCCGGCGCCGTTGTCGCCTACGAGAGCGACGCGTTCCCCCGCTTCCAGGGTGAGGGAAGCACCCGCGAGGAGCTCACGCCCTGCGATGCCGTAGCGGAGCTCGAGAGCGCTGAGCACGACGGGACCTCCCACGAAACGCGCGATACGAGAAAAGGGACGTAGCAGAGGAATGGATCGAGCAAAACCTACCCGTAGATGCGGTAGCGTCTCGGTTCCCCCCCCTGCACTGGAGAACCCATGCGTTCACCTCGTCTTTTTCCTCGCCTCTACGCGGGCATGCTCGTGCTCGGCTGGCTTCTGCCGCTAGAGCCCGCGCTGGCCCAGACCCCGCCCTCAGGCTGGACCTGTGACGCCGAGTACTATGGCACCAACGACGGTTGCGACTGCGGCTGCGGGGTGGCCGACCCCGACTGCACTGACACCACCGTCGACGGCTGCTTGTACGATAACTGCCGTGCCAGCGGGCAACTGGCGAACCCCGACGACCCCACGCAATGTCGCGTCGTGGTCTGCGGCGACCGGGTGATCGAAGGCTTCGAGCGGTGTGACGATGGCAACGCTGCGGACGGGGATGGTTGCAGTGCAAACTGCGCCGTGGAAAGTGGCTGGGTGTGCGAGGAAGGAGACTCGTGCCGCGAGATCACTTGCGGGGACAACATCGTCGACTACCCAGAGTATTGCGACGATGGAAACACCATCAGCGGTGATGGATGCAGCGCCGATTGCTCCGACATCGAGGATGGCTTTGGTTGTCGAGAAGGCCGAGGCTGTCATCCCATCGAATGCGGCGACGGTTTCGACGACTACCCCGAGGCTTGCGACGACGGCAATACCACCAGTGGGGACGGGTGTGACGCGACCTGCTCTGACGTCGAGGAGGGATATGTATGCCCCAACGAGGGTGCATCGTGCATCACCGTTCCTCCGGCTTGGGTGAACGGCGGCACAGACAATGGCGCGTGTAACCCGGCGTATTTCGGCAGCAACGATGGCTGCGACTGTGGTTGCGGTGTCACTGATCCCGACTGCGAGAGCAGTGACGCGTCGGCCTGTGGGTTCTTTGTGTTCTGTCCCGCAGGCAGCACGCTTGTCGAGGATGACAATTCGAAGTGTGTACCGCCGGTCTGCGGCGATGGGTCGCGCGAAGGCGGCGAAGACTGTGACGATGGCAACCTCTCCGGTGGAGATGGTTGCTCTGCAGAATGTGTCACCGAACCTAGCTACACCTGCCTTGAGGACAACACCGGGCTCTCATCATGCCGGGTCACCGTGTGTGGCGACGGAGAGCTCGAGGGTGGCGAAGAATGTGACGACGGCAACGACGATGCTGGTGACGGTTGCAGCGACGTCTGTGCGCTGGAAGCGGGATTCTCCTGCATCGTGCCTGGCGAGGCATGTGTCTCCGTTCCTGCAAGCTGGAGCTGCGACCCAGCGTACTTCGGCGCCGGTGACGGCTGCGATTGCGGCTGCGGTGCCGACGACGCCGACTGCGGTTCGCCCTACACGGTAGAGGAATGTTGGTACAACAATTGTGACACTGGGGTTCCCGCTACGTCGGATCCGTCGAGCTGTGTCGACGAGGGTACGCAAGATGATGGCGGCGA
>JBMTAX010000461.1:0-3424 GCA_049429145.1 Myxococcota bacterium | reverse complement strand
CACTGCGTTGGCACCGATGATGGCTCCCTCGCCTACGGTGACGGGCCCCAGGATTCGAGCGCCCGCACCGATCGTGACATCGTTCTCAATGATGGGGTAGCCATTGTCCCAGACAGTGCCTAGGGTATTGTTTCCGAAAAATCTTACCCGCTCCCCGACAATCGAGTTTCCGCCGATAATGATGCCTAGTGGATGCGCAAAATAGACGCCCGTTCCAATGGTGGCATTCTTGCTGATTTCAATCCCATAAATAGTGCTTTGGATTCGACGGATAACATGGCCGGCCCATTTTGTTTTTCGGTTATGAAGAAGTGATTCGCGAATGCGCTGTAGGACTAGGGTTTGCAGTCCATCGCCAGTCCATAGACCAGACAGGGTTTCGCGGTTCGTCTCATTCTTTCTTGCTGCATATTGCAGTTCCTCGAGGTCTCGTTCCAGATTTCGCAGCAGCGAGGATTTGCTCCGGTGCGATCGCTTCGGCGGTGGGGGTGGATATGTGAATGTCCGCGGCATGGGACTTCCTTTCGTCACGACGCGGAGGCGACGATGTCGAAGGTGTCAGTGAGGGTGGGGCCAGGCTCGCCGTCTGTGTCGCTCCAGCGCACAACGGCCCATCGGAGGGGCATGTCGCGGCGCGTGCGAGGCTCGATTTCATTCAGCCACAGGGCTGATGCACGAGTGCCATCGGCGAACAGCCCGTAAGAGATCCAAAGCAAGCTGCCGCGAGCAGGTTCCGCCATCACGTAGGTCACGAACACGTCATGGTCGGTTGTGGGTTCTGCCGTATCGACCTGCGCGAGGACCTCGCCATTGTCCCGCCTTACGAGTCGGGCGGTCGCTCCATTGTTTTGCGTATCCGTAAATACGGGAGACCAGCCTTCTTGATCGAGGTAGCGGACGATGGGCTGTCGATAACTGCCCCCGGTGGCGAGCAGTATCATACCCGCACCTGGCACCGGCTCTCCCAGCTCGGTGAATAATGAAGAGTCGTTCGCGCCTCGAGTGCTTGAGCTTCCTCCGCAGCGCTCACGGTAATATTCCATCAGTTGACGGGCAGCGGCTTCATCCGCAGGATCGCCATCAAGAAGACCGATGAGCACATTGTTGCTGCACAGGCTCTCGAGCGAGGAGACGATACACGTCTGGTCGCTGGCGCAATGCTCCGCGACCGTGCATGGATTATTGCACGCACCACAATGGTTTGGGTCGGTGACCACGGACGTACATCCACCGTCGCAACAAGTGGGCCCGTCCGAAGGGCAGTCATCGTCAGTTGTGCAAAGGAGCGCCCCGGTGGCGTCCGGTTCCCTATCGGCAGCGGCGGAGGAGACGCTGGGTTCAGCGGTGGTCTCGTCGAGACAAGCCGAAGCGCAGAAAGCAGCGGGCAGTACCCACCGCGACCAGACAGTGTCGTTCATGGGACCACCGTAGGTTCTGATGCCGGCGGTGGAGGGTGCTGTGTTTGCTCAGGGCACCCGGGCGCTGCGAACGTCTACAAGCAGGCATGGGACGCTGGCGAGCGCTTGAACGCTCCTGACGTGTGACCCACCGTTGGGACCCTAAGGAGGTACCATGTCCCCTACGCCTGAAGAGCGCATCATGGAGCTCGAAATCAAGGTCGCGTATCAGGAGAAGCGGATCGCGGAGCTCGATGACACCGTGGTACAGCAGACTCGGCTGATCAGAGAGATGGAGACGATCCTCACAGCCGTACGCGCGGCACTCCTGCGGTTACGTCAGGAGTCTCGCGGAGAGCCGATCCGCGGCGTGTACCCAGAGGACGACCCCGTCCCTCACTCCGGGTGAAAAGCGATATCGGCAGCGCGTATGAGGGCATTGTGCGCTATGACGGTCTTGCGGTCGGTGAAGGAGTCCGTGGTGATGACCCATCTGGTTCGTATTTTTGCCGTGATTGCCACGGTAGCGCTTTCCCCGTCTTGTGCTCTTTTTGCGGCGGCGGAGGAGTCGGGGTGTGGGGGCAACGCAGATTGCAGTGGTGGCCGGCTCTGCGCATCGACGGGCGAATGTGTGGAATGCCTCTCAGAGAGCGATTGCGGCGCTGACGAGTTCTGCTGCTTGGGGGGGTGCCTCCCCATGGCAGACGCCGAACAGCACTGTGGCTGCCCTGAGGCTCCTCGAGCCACAAGCAGTGAGGGCAACGCGGGGGAAGCATGTATGGGGCAGACCAATATTTGCCTCGTCGATGGCGAGCCGGCGACTCGTGAAAATCTAGCATTGGGCGAGTGTGGCTGTTCTTGCTCCGCATCGCTCGGTGGCGCGCTATGTGGCCTCGATGACGCGCGGGAACTGCTTTGCGGCTGCGACCGTTCGGATCCTGGGAACACCTGCGAACGGCCGGCGCTCGACCCCGAGGGTAATCCTCACATCGTTGCCGATACGTGCACTCCGCAGGAGGTGTGTGTGTGTTTCGCGGCCGGGCTGCTTCCCTGCGATGCGGCGGGGTCGACGCCCGACTGCACCGGTGACGGCTGCGTCAATGCTCTCGGCGATACGGACAACTGTGGTGTCGCGGGCCGCATCTGCGACCGCGAGTCGACGGGCATCGAGGGCACCGGCACGTGTCTCCGCGGTGGATGCTCGTGCAACAGCCCGTCCGACTGTCAGGGCGAGGGGCTGAATGTTGACCTATGTGCAGTCCTGACCAGTGGCAACCAATGTGTCTGTGACGATTATGAGGCTGGTGGAGAGAAGGCGGCGTGTCCCTTGGGCCTCGAATGCGTGACCGGCGGTTGCTCTTTCGGGGGTCAGACCTACAGCACCCGCGCCTCGCTGCTCGAGGTCCTCGGCGTGCCCGCGCCCTGAGACTACCGAGCCCGATTCCCCGGTCGCCTCGTTGGTGGCGGCTCCCGTCGCCGGGTCGGGGGGACGCACATCGACCCGTCGATTTCCGCACCCAGCCCGTCAGGCCGAGGGAGAACCGCTGCAGCGACGTTTCCGCTCAGCCGGCTACTGCAGCGCGGCGTAAGCATCGGTGGCATCGAGCAAAGCGCAGACGATGCCCGGTTCGCTGGAGGCGTGCCCTGCGTCGGGTACAATATGGAGCGTCGCCTCCGGCCACGCCTGTGCGAGATCGTAAGCGCTCTTGGTCGGGCACACCATGTCGTAACGGCCTTGCACAATGGTCGCAGGGATGTGTCGGAAACGCGGGATTTGGTCGAGAAGCCATCCGTCGTGAGGGAAGAACCCGCGGTTCACAAAATAATGGGCCTCGATGCGCGCGAGGGCGAGCGCGAACGCATCGGCGCTTGAACGATGCACCATGTTCTCGTCGAGAATGAGCCGAGAGGTGCTCGCCTCCCAGACACTCCATGCGCGTGCCGCTGTGAGGCGAGCGGCTTCCTCGTCAGCGGTCAAGCGTCGGTGGTAGTCCGCGAGCAAGTCCCCCCGCTCCGCCACCGGGATC
>JBMTAX010000460.1:0-3427 GCA_049429145.1 Myxococcota bacterium | reverse complement strand
CATGGCCATCGCTGGGGCGCCGTCACTGCTCATCGCGGATGAGCCCACCACCGCACTCGATGTCGGTGTACAAGCGCAGATTCTTTCGCTGCTTGCCCGCCTGCGCGCAGAGACAGGCATGAGTGTCCTTCTCATCAGCCACGACCTCGCTGTCATCTCCGAAACGTGCGACCGCATCGTCGTGGTGTATGCCGGAAAGGTAGTTGAGGAAGGCCCTGCCGCTGAGGTGCTCGCCGATCCTGCTCATCCCTACACGGCTGCTCTCTTGCGATCCCTACCACCGCATGCCCGACAAACTGCCGACGGTACGATGCCCCCTTCCGCGCGGTCCAAGCGACTGCCGGTATTGCCGGGAACGGTGGGCCAATTCTCGATCGGACCGACGGGATGTGCCTTCGCAACCCGCTGCGAACGCGTACACGAGCGTTGCAGAAACGAGTCTCCGCCGCTTGTAACGTCATCCGCCTCACGCTCTCATCGCTGCTTTGCACCTCTACATGTTGCGCGTGAAGGTAAATCCCATGAGGGATAACCACGAACGACCGCACACGGTTCTGCTAGCTGCCGAAGGCGTGTCGAAGACTTTCGGAGGTGCCCACCCGCTACGGTCGACGTCCCGACAGCCAGTGGCCGCAGTCAGCGATGTCACGCTCCATCTACAAGCGGGAGAATCGCTCGGGCTCGTTGGGGAATCCGGCAGTGGCAAGTCGACCCTTGCTCGGATGCTACTACGCCTTTGTGAGCCCACCTCGGGGCGCATCCTGTTCCGAGGCAACGACGTTACGAAGACGAAGCAGCGGCGTTTGCTCCCACTCCGACGCCAGGCGCAGATCGTGCTGCAGGATGCGGGCTCAGCGCTCGACCCGCGCATGACCGTCGCCGAGATTCTTGACGAGCCGTTTACCATTCACGCGCTATCGACGGGTGAGGCACGTATGCAACGGCTCCGCGAGCTGCTCGCCGTCGTCGAGTTGCCTGAGGACGTACTGAAACGATTTCCTCATCAACTCTCTGGCGGACAGCAACAACGCCTCTGCATCGCGCGTGCATTGGCGCTCAATCCCACGATCTTGGTGTGCGATGAAGCGTTCAGCGGACTCGATGTTCCATTGAAGGCCCAGATGGCGAACCTGCTCGTCGACCTTCGGGAGCGACTGGGGCTCACCTATTTGTTTGTCTCCCATGAGCTGTCGTGGGTTCGCTACTTGACCGATCGCGTCGCCGTGATGTTCCAAGGCAGGATCGTGGAGGTGGGCCCGACGCGAAGTGTCTTCGGCGGCCCGCTCCATCCCTATACCCGCGGGATGCTCGCCGCAGAGCCCCGTGTCCTCGCCAAGAGCCCCGTTGCTCTACCGGTCTTGTCGCCGACCGCCACAAGTACATTGTCTACAGAAGGCTGCGGCTACGCCCCGCGGTGCGACCGCGTGATTCCCCACTGTCATGCCATGCAGCCGCAACTCGTGAAGGCGGGAGACATCGAAGTGGCGTGTCATCATTACACGTCGTGACAGGACGCGAGGGCACCCCTCACGACGTGCAGCGTGATGACACGGCAGTTCTTTCCGCCAAAGGAGCGGGCGGTCAGCGCGACGACTGGAGCTGCACGAGGCGTTCAGACTGGAGCTGTTGGGCGGCTTCCGCGTCTGGCTGGACCTCGGAATGGCAGGGAGCTTTGCCATCGCCATCGCCCACGGCAGAGCGGGTTTTGGACGCGAGTCGGTGTACCTCGGCAGGGGACAGGACCCCTCTCCTCTCGAGGATGTCTCGTTGTTCCTGCGTGAGGGCTGCCGTGACTCTGGGCTTGTCCCAAGCATAGGTTTCGCTTTTCCCAGACATGAAAGTAGCGATCTCCTTCGAGATGCGCACGCTGCACCAATCGTGGCCACACATGGCGCAGAAGTCGGTGTCGACGTCGAGGTCCTCGTCATGGAAAGCGCGTGCCGTGTCCTCGTCGAACGCAAGCTCGAAATGCTTTTCCCAGTTGAGGGCAGCACGTGCCTTCGTCAACTCGTCGTCCCAATCCCGCGTCCCTGGCAGCCCGAGTGCAACGTCGGCGGCGTGTGCGGCGATTTTGTAGGCAACGCATCCTTGTTTGACGTCGTCGCGCTTCGGCAGCCCCACGTGCTCCTTCGGGGTCACGTAACAGAGCATGGATGCACCGTGGTAGGCAGCGCTGGTAGCGCCGATGCACGAGGTGATGTGGTCGTAGCCGGGGAAGACGTCGGTGACCAAGGGGCCGAGGACGTAGAACGGTGCGCCGTGACACAACCGTCGCTGGAGCTTCATGTTGTATTCGATTTGGTCGAAGGGGACATGGCCCGGTCCCTCGATCATGACCTGCACGCCTTTTCTCCATGCACGCTCGGTCAGTTCCCCGAGAGTCTCGAGCTCGGCGAGTTGAGCAGCATCGGTCGCGTCGGCGAGTCCGCCGGGCCGAAGACCATCCCCCAGCGAGAAGCTGACGTCGTATTCTCGCATGATGTCGCAAATGTCGTCGAAGAGCGTGTACATCGGGTTCTGCTTGCCGTGTACAAGCATCCACTTTGCGAGCAAGGACCCACCTCGAGAAACGATGCCGATGAGCCGCTTTTCGACGAGCGGAAGATGCTCACGCAAGAGACCCGCGTGAATGGTGAAGTAGTCGACGCCCTGCCGCGCTTGGTGCTCAAGCGTCCGCAGGATGGTTTTCTCGTCGAGTTCCTCGATCTTTCGACCGATAATCATGGAATAGATGGGAACGGTTCCGATGGGCACGGGGCTCGCGCGCAGAATCGCTTCCCGGCAAGCATCAAGGTCGCCGCCCGTGGAGAGGTCCATGACGGTGTCGGCTCCCCACCGCACGGCCCATCGCATCTTCTCGACTTCCTCCTCGGTCCCCGAAGACACCGGGCTTGCGCCTAAGTTCGCATTGATCTTTGTCTTGGAGGCCCGACCTATGCACATAGGGTCGAGGCCGTAGGACAAATGCACGCGATTGGCGGGAATGATCATGCGACCGGCGGCTACCTCGTTGCGGACCTGCTCCGCGCTGAGGTGCGCCTCGCGCTCTGCAATGCGGCGCATCGCGGGGGTGATGTCACCGAGGCGGGCGCGCTCGAGCTGGGTTACGGCCAGGGCCGCCTCACGCGGCGCAGGGTTGAAGTCCCAGGCGGTCTTCGAGGACGGGGCGGGCATGCCGGGTGTATCGGGAGAGGCGAACGCGCGGGGCCCACCGAGGTCAGGCGGGAGAGCAAAGCTGCCGGGGGAGGTGCCCTGTCCGTGGGACGAAGGGTTGTGTGCACCCCGGAGCGGCAGTTCGTAGGTGGGCATGGTTCACTCCAGTTTGGTGTTCGACTCAGCGCGGTTCACGCGGCGAGGGGCCGGGCAGATGTCGCCCCCGGCGTGGCTGCTCGTTCGACATCCCGCCCGTCGGTGGGGGGATGTCGGT
>JBMTAX010000459.1:0-3433 GCA_049429145.1 Myxococcota bacterium | reverse complement strand
AGAGAGATCCTCGCTCAGTATCTGACCTTCATTCCCTTCGGCAGAAACATCGAAGGGGTCACCGCGGCGAGCCTCGCCTATTTCGGTCACGACCCAGGTGCGCTTAGCGCCAGCGAGATCGCGATACTGCTGGCAGTGCCTCAGCGCCCGAATCAGCGCTATCCCCACCCCCGGCATCGGGCACGGTTGCAGGAGGCACGCAACCAAATCGCATTACGCCTGCTCCAGCATGACGCCACCCTGCCGGGTGGCCTCCAAAAACTGGAAGAGGTCAAGCGCGACGACGTCCCCACGTCTTTGCGCGCTTTTCCACGCGAGGCTCCCCACTTCTCTTACTGGCTTCGCGCCCGCCATCCCAAGCGTGCTTTTCTGCGCTCCACCCTTGACCAGGGCGCACAGCGCGTGGCGACCGCCGTGCTGCACAAGGCCGGACCCGAGTTGCGCTTGCACGGTGTCCATCATGGCGCGATCGTCGTCGCTGACCCTCATGACCAAGCGTTGCGGGCGGTGGTCGGTGGGCTGGACTTCTTCCGCGAGGAAGATGGTGCCCAAATCGCGTCATTCGATACTCCCCGCTCCCCAGGCTCCACCCTCAAACCTTTGCTGTACGCGATGGCGATCGACGAGGGCAGGGTACTTCCTGGATTTGTCGTGCCAGATGTCCCCGTGCAATTCGGTACCTATGTTCCCCGCAACTATGATGAGCAGTTCAGCGGACTGGTACGGCTCTCCGATGCACTCGCACAATCACTCAATGTTCCCTTCGTGAATCTTCTCGCGGAGGTCGGGCTGGAACGCTTTTTGGCGCAGCTGCGGCACACGCATGTCGAATCACTTCACCCAGGGCCCGGTCATTACGGTCTGTCGGCCATTGTGGGTGGCCTCGCGCTGACACCCCTCGAGCTGACCCAACTGTACAGCTCCTTTGCGACGGGTGGCATCGCCATTTCATTACGAAGTAGCGAAGACGACGGCCGAGTCGACGGCCACAGAATCCTCTCTGCGGGCAGCGTGGCTTTGCTGGAGCGGGCTTTGCGCGACAAAGACCGCCCTGACTTTCCTGAGAGACGACAATGGAGCGGCGTTCCGGCGCAGGTGCGCTGGAAGACGGGAACCTCTTTTGGTCATCGTGATGCGTGGAGCGCTGGCTATGACGACCAACACGTTGCGGTGGTGTGGCTCGGGAACATGAATCATGTAGGCAGTGCGCACCTCGTCGGTGCTCAGGCGGCCGGCCCACTGCTCTTCGACGTGCTGGAGGGCATCGGCCAGTCTCGAGGGGGCCCGGCTACTTCCTCTGGCGAGGCCGCTTTACGACCGGTCGAGGTGTGCGCGTGGTCAGGGCACATTCCGAACAAAGCGTGCCCGCGTACCCATTTCGTCGATGCCCTCCCCGACCGGGTGCCGCAGGATCGCTGTGCGTTTCACCAAGAGTTCAGCATTGACCTCGACACGGGGGAGAGAGTGTCCCCGCTGTGTCGTCATGGTCGGTCCTTCGCGTCACAGACTTTCCTCGTACTCCCCTCGGAGCTGCGGCGGTGGCTGCGTCAGGAACAACGAGCTCTTCCCTCCCCCCCGCGCTGGGCGGCGGGGTGCGCTGTGGAGATGAAGGAGGACAAGCTGCACATTGCTTCGCCTGAGGCCGGCGCTATTGCGCTGCTGGTGCCAGGGCTTAGCGCGGCGCAACAGGAGATTCCCTTTCGCGCGAGCGCAGGGCCTTCGGTGACAGAGGTCAGCTGGTTTGTAGATGGGGCTTTCCTCGGGACCGTGGGAGTGGAGGACACATTGTGGTGGCGTCCCACCGTTGGCACCCACAACCTCGTCGTGAGCGATGCGTCGGGGCGCACCAGTGCCCAGACCTTGGAGGTGGTCACTGCCCCGTGACGAGGTCAATGAAATGACTAACTCCGGCAGTGCAAATTTTGCGGGTATCCATCTCTCTCCTCTTCCGTTCCCATCGGGTATTCTTCCCCTGTGCTCCAAGGGGGGGAGATGAACCGCAGCGAACCTGAGCCGCGACCGATTCTCATTGCCGTGTCGCGGGGCATCATTGTGGGGCTCGGCCCTGAGGCACTGCCCTGGTTTGGGATCGACGACGAACGAGTGGCGAAGGGAGCCCCGCTCGCCTTCTTCCTCACGGCCGAGTCCCGCATCGCGCTCTCTCGCCTGGCAGACAGCGTCGCCGCGGTTGGGCCACCAAGGGCCGAGATGCTTACCTTCACAGCGAGGCCTGAGATGCCGGTGGTCGTCGCTGCCGCCCGCGGGGTGTGGCGGGGCCAAGAGGCGACGCTGCTCACCCTCAATGCGGCCATTCCCGTCCTTGACGTCGATCGGCGCGAGGCTGCGCTCTTTGACGAACTCGCGGCCTTGTCCTCGATGCCCGTCGCGCTCGTCGATGAGCGCCAGGGGCTGGTGCGGCGGGCCAATCGGCACTTTCGGGAACTGTGGGGGCTGCCGCCTGGGAACTTGGCCGCCGTCACTCTCGCGGACCTGGGGCTCTCGGCTGCGGTGCTGCGGCCCACCATCGCCGCCTCACCCGAAGATACATCGTCACTTTGGCTGAGCCCCTCGTCAGGGTCGCCGCGCTGGTTCCGTGTGTGGGCGCGCCCTCTCGGGGGACATGAGGACCCCACGTGGCTGCTATCCCTCGAGGACACCAGCTGGCAATCTGGGCACGGTACCAACCCCGCCCATCGTGGCCCCGCCACGAGCGCAGTGCTCGACACCGTGCTCGAGGCGGTGATGCCGCTCGATGCTGACGGCACGCTGCTGCAACTCAATCGCGAAGCCGAGCGATTGCTCGGAGTCATACCGATGCGCCGGCCAGAGGAGCGGCATGTCGCGCTGCGCGGTCGCCTCCTGCGCCCAGATGGTAGAATATTCGAGCCTGAGGATCTGCCTGGCATTGTGGCGTTGCGGACTGGGCGCGCCGTGCGACGGGTCGAGATGGGGATCAAGCAAGCGAACGGCAACTGCCGCTGGGTGCAGGTGAACGCCAATCCATTCTTCCATGACGACGGCGCCGTCGCCGGCGCGGTGGTGACGCTGTCGGACATCACCGAGCGCAGGGAAGCCGAGCAGGCCCTCCGCCGCATGGATGCACAGAGGCGGGAGTTCCTCGCGGTGTTGTCCCACGAGCTGCGCAACCCCCTATCGCCAATCCACACGAGCCTTCACCTTCTCCGCCGCGACGACATTCCGCAGGAAATGGCAGCCCGCGCTCTCCAGGTGATCGAGCGGCAAACCCAGCATCTCACGCACTTGGTCGACGACCTCCTTGACGCGACGCGCATCGCCGCCGGCAAGATCCAGTTGCAACGTGTACCGCTCGAACTCAGCACGGCGATCCCGCAGACGATCGAAGACCACAAAGCAGCAGCCGCACACAAGGGGGTCAGACTCCGCTTCGTGCCGGCCGAAACCCCGCTTCGGC
>JBMTAX010000458.1:0-3440 GCA_049429145.1 Myxococcota bacterium | reverse complement strand
GGTCTCAGTCAACGGGTTCACTCCTTCCAAAAAACGCACCGCAAGAGGAGCACGCATATCGAACACGCGCGGGCAGTTCTGCCCTGCAGAACAAGGATCAAGGATCGTCGACGAGGGCGACCGCTCGCGGCGGTTATGGGGCAATCGCAGCCACCCTGGCAACTGCTTTGCGCGAGTCCTTTGCACTCGTGCAGAGCCCCACGCGACGCCCACGCTTGAGGGGGATGTGCAGCCCCCCCTCGTCGCTCGAGCGAGCCTACTCGGCTCAGTCGAAGTTCAGGGCTCGCTCGAAGTCTGCTGCGTTCGTCGCAGCGGCTTTCGCGACCTCGAGGGTGATCACCCCCGAGCGGTAGAGGAAGGTGATGTGTTGGTCGAAGGTCTGCATTCCGTACGTGTCGTGACCGCGCATCAGGACATCTTTCAATCCGCTGGTCTTTTCGGGGTCGCGGATGTGTTCTGCGACGTTGGCAGTGTGAACCATGATCTCCTGGGCAAGCACACGTCCTCGCCCGTCGACGCGGGGCAGCAAGCGTTGTGACACCGATGCTTTGAGGTTGTCGGCGAGGCGAAGTCGAACCCCGTATTGTTCCTCAGCGGGGAAGACGGAGATGAGGCGAGAGATCGTCGTCGCTGCGTCAACGGTGTGTACCGTCGAGAGCACGAGGTGCCCTGTCTCCGCAGCCTTCAGGGCGATGTCGATGGTCTCGGTATCTCGCATTTCACCGACGAGGATAACGTCGGGATCTTGGCGCAGGGCAGCTCGAAGGGCCACCTTGAAGTTCGCTGTGTCGACCCCGATCTCCCGCTGAGACACCGAGGACATATGGTTGCGATGCAGGAACTCGATGGGGTCTTCGATGGTGATGATGTGTTTGCGCTCGGTGCGATTGATGTGATCGATCATCGAGGCCAGCGTCGAGGTTTTTCCGCTCCCGGTGGCCCCAGTGACGACGATGAGGCCCCGTTCTTCCCGTGCGATCTTCTTGATGACCGCTGGCAAGCCCAGCGCCTCCACGGTGGGCACATCCACCGGGATGATCCGCATGACGATGGCCAGGGACGACCGCTGCCGGTAGACGTTGACGCGGAAGCGCGCTGCCCCTGGTACGGCGTAAGAGCCATCCCACTCTTGGATGCTGTCGAGGGCGTCGCGGACCTTCGGGTCCGCGATGAGGTTCATCGCGATCTCGCGTGTATCAGAGGGCTGAAGCCGCGTTTCGCCGAGGGGGTGGAGCGCTCCGTTCACCCGGTAAGTCGGCGCGTCCCCAGGACGAAAATGGATGTCGGACGCGCCGTGTTGAACGCCCACGGTCAGGAGCTGGTTGAGTTGACTCGCGATCAAGGGACCTCCGGAGCTTCTCTCTACCGCAAGGTGCTGCAAAGCGACACTCTCGACGAGGCCCCGCAGGGGAGCGTGAGCAGAGAGTTTTGTTCCTGGACAGGAGTACTTGCCTCACCCTGCTAAAGCGGGCTCCGTTCGGCCTCCGCGGGCAGCGGGGCGAACAGCGGAAGCGACTCCCCGAGCTTGCTTGTTCCGAGACATGCGTCGAGCTGGTGCAGCAAAAACACAGAGGCCGTGCGCAAGGTGCGCTCGGGCTCGCCTGGTATCTGCCCTTGTAGGGTAGGCGCGACCTCGACGATGTCTCCGCCGATCACCTCGAAGGCCGCGCCCACAGCGCGGATGACCGCGATGACCGCGCTAGGCTGCATCCCGCCTGGCTCTCGCGTGCCGGTGGCGGCGGCCCATGCGGGGTCGGTGCCGTCGATGTCGTTCGAGATCCAGACCCGCCGCACGCCCGCGGCGCGGAGGTTTGCCACCACCTCGGCAGCGATCTGCTCCTCGCCACGAGCACGGATCTCTTCGGCCCAGAACTGCCGCACTTCTTCCGTCGTCTCCCAGTGCGCACGGCTGCGGCCGCTCACACGGATTCCCAGTTGCTGGAGGCGCTGTCCGCGCCCCACGAGCGCGTTTGCGTGGTGGGCCCAGGTCGCGAAGCTGATGGCGATGCCATCGCGCTCGGGGAGCAGGTCGGTGTGCGCGTCGAAATGCACGATGCCGAGATCGCGACTCTCATTCCGACGCAGTCGTTCGATCACGCGAAAAGGCATCCAACTGAGGCCATGGTCGCCTCCGAGCAGCATGACCCGTGCGTGCGGGTTCAGTGCGTAGATGCATTCGATGGCCCGCTCGAGAATGGACAGAGGAGCAACGGGCAGATCGTGGCCTTCGTCTCCCCACCTCACGCTCCGCACGTGACGCAGGGTCTGGTCGTTCAACAACTCGTCGTGGGCCAGCATCGGATGGTTACGGCAGTCACCGATATCGACGACACCTGCACGTTCGCCAACGTCATAGAGCCCTGCGTCGAGCAAATGGCGCCGTATGCATAACGGACCGCGGCCTTGGCCCTTTTCGAAACCAGCGAGGTCCACCGGAACCCCGAGCAGGACCACCCGTGCGTCCGCGATCTTTTCGAGCGAGCGCTGCCAGCGCTGTTGCACCTCGGCAGGATCGGAGGACCCAAAGCGCTGCTCGAGGAAGCGCGCCATCTCGCTGCCTCCGGTGGTCACGGTCAGGATCCCCTGCGGCGCAAGGATCCGGCGGAGGACGTTGAGCGGGGTCATGAGCACTCCTCTGCGCTGGCATAGCGCCGTCGTCGGACGCCGACAAACCTTCGGGCCTACGGGCACAGCGTTCGTGGCCATCCCCTCCCTGGCAAGGGCTTTCTCTGGCATCCTCCCCTCGCGTCGACGATCGCGGGTCTACGCAGCCTGGCGGCCCTCGGGTGCGAGGGCACCGGTCCGGAGGTCCTTATGTCTGCGTCGATTCCGCACCCCACCAGGACGAGAAATGTGCGTTGGCGCCGTGTGCTTTCACTTGGTGTGGCTGGTGTGCTCGCCGTCTTGCTGTGGCCAGAGCCTTCGCGACCCCGAGAGGGGGCCGGAGCGGCACCGTTTCGCTGGGGGCACGACGAGCTCTTTCGCGAGCTAGAACAGCGCTTTGTCAGGGAAAGCACGGCGGGCTGTTCCCTGGCGAAGGCGGCGTCACTCGAGCAGGAGAACGTTGCCCTTCGGGCTGTCGTCGAGGAGATCGTCGCATCGTCTCCGGCTCCCGCTGACAGCCGGCTCGTCGCGATCGAACAGCAGCTCTTTCAACTGTCGGCTCGCCACGGCGCGTGCCCCGAGCACGCCCCCGCATTCGCCGAGCTCGTCATGAGCGTGCGCCGCGCCTACAAGGCGCTGTCTCGCTCCTGGGACCTACAAGATGCCGTTGCTGCCGAGCGTCTGTACCGCTTGCTGTACGGCGCGCGCGCGGCACTCGAGGAGCTCGTGCTTGCGATGCCTGCGGCGGAAGTGCCCGCGCTGCTTCGCAGCAGCGATGTGCCGTCCGCTACGCCCTCGACCATCGTTGAAGGTGTGAGAGTGCACAGCGGTGACCT
>JBMTAX010000457.1:0-3440 GCA_049429145.1 Myxococcota bacterium | reverse complement strand
ACGTCTCGCCACCCAAGGACCTTCGCCGAGCGCCTTCGAGACTCGCTCCCGCCTCGAGCAAGAAGTTGCGTTACAACGCGCGGGGACTGTGGGCTTTCTTTCGACGTCGGGCTTGCTCTTGGGGGCAGGCCTCGCGTTCGTGCTGTTCGACCCTGTTCGCGGTGCACCGCGGCCTGCCTTTGTGATCGAGGAATAGCCGTGGCGCTGCTCGTCATGTTTGGCCTGCTCTTCTCGCCAGCAGCCCCTCCGGCCGTGATGGTTCTGCCCCTGACGCCCGAAGCCGGTGTGAGCGCAAAACAGGCACGGGGGATCGACGCGCTTTTGCAGAAGCAACTTAGAGGGAGCGACTTCCTCAACGCCTTGCCCGCACAGCGCCAGGATGCGCGGCAAGCGTTTCGCTGCGGACGCGATGCCGGGTGCTTGGCTCGCCTCGGCTACGCCCGCGGTGCTGATTTGATTGCAGCTGGAACGATTGCACCCACCGACGAGGGGTACCGCGTGCGGCTCTTCGTGGTGGACGCGGCCAGCGGCACGTTGGTCCGCGAGGTTGAGGAGCCAGTTATCGGTACCGTCGACGATATGACGGCTTGGCTCGACCGGCTCTCCCGGAGTGCATTCGCTCCCCAGACCTTGGCGGGGGGCCTGTGGTTGGCCGGACAACCTGTGGGCGCCCGTGTATCTCTCGATGGGGCATTCGCCGGCGTCCTGCCTCTGTCCGCTGTCGTCGAAGGGCTTGTCGAGGGCGAGCACGAGATCGTGGTGGAACACCCGGGGTACCGTGCTTTCCGACGACGCTTCGACGTACGCTTTCGTGAAGTGACCAGCCTCGAAGTGACCTTGGTTCAGGCTGCCGCCGACGATCTTGAGGAAGATGTACTGCGGTCTGCACCCACCAACCTCAACAGCCCTCTGCTGCGGGGGCTCATCTTCGGTGGTGCCGGTACGACCTTGGCGCTCGGGATCGTGTTCGGCGGGCTCGCTTTCGTCGACCAACTCGAGGTGGAGAGGCGAGCCGAGGCACAGCAATTGATACTGCCCAGGGACGAGGTCCTGCTGACAAGGGGAAAGACCTACGCATGGTTGGCCAATGTCGCCTACGGCGCTGCGGTGGCGCTCTCCCTCGGTGGCATCGCCCTCGCGGGTGCTGACCTGCTCACGGTGACCTCGCGGGAAGAATCTCGTGCGCTCGAGAGCCCGGCGGCAGGAGCGCCTCGGGCTGACGAGATGAGGCCGGGGTTCGCACCATGAGCGCGCAGACACAGGTTCTCATGTGGCTCTCTTTGTCATCGGCGCTGAGCGGCTGCTTCTTTCGGCCCGCCATCGACGACGACGGCTATGCCCCTTGCAGCGAAGACGTCGACTGCGCCGCAGGGCGAACATGCGAAGCGGAGCTTTGCGTGCCGCCGCCGTGGAATGATGCCGCCTATGCGCGCCGCCGTCTGGTGGTCGTGCAGAATCATGCGGATGTACCCTTGCGAGAGGGCAGTGCGATCGTCCTCCGCATTGGAACGCGCGGCCTCTTCAGCGCTAGCGACCTTGGGGTGGATGGGCGATTGCGATATTACGAGGGGCCGACGTCGACATGGCGCAACATTCCCGCTTGGCGTGATGTCTACGATGACCATCTCTTGCTGTACGTTCCTCTGCAGGAGACGGTCGCAGCCGCGAGTGAGGGTCAACTGTTATGGGTGGAGAGCCAGAGCGGTACCCGCGAGCCCGGGATCGACGACGAGGCTGACGCGGTTTTTGAGCTGCTCTACGAGGACTTTGCACAGGAGTCTTTGGCCGAACGCCCATGGCGCATCCATGGAGGGCAGCTGCCAAGCTTCCAAGATCAACGCATCGTCGTGAAAGACAACGAGCAGCTGGTCTCGACGCGTCCGCTCGTGCCGCCCTTTTCCCTGACCTGGAAAGGTCGCATCAATGGCGTTAGCTGCGAGCAAGTATATGTCGGCCTGATGTCCGACGACGAACCTGGCTTCCACCCTCCCTCTGCCGGGTTTTTCATCGGTGCCGGACTCGAGGCGTTTCTCGAGGTCGCTCCTACGGAGGAGAGCGTGCCGCAGCAGCCCCCTGACCTCAGCAGCGTGCGCCTTGATACCGCCACCCGTCGCTATCGAATTGATGTCGGGGATGAGCGGGTGCGCTTTTTGCTCGATGGCGAAGTCCTCGGGGAGACCGAGACACTTCGTTTCGAGGGCGAGAGTTTGCACTTCGTGGTCGATGTCGATGGCGCGTGCTCGTACGAGCTTGAGCTGGTGCACGCCACCGAGCAGCCTTTCGTGATCCCGACGCTGCGAACCGAGCCCGTGGTCGAATACCAACTCTTCGATTAGCCTTCGCTGTGGAGGTCGGCAGCCCATGTCCAAGCCGCGAATCTTATTGATTGAGGACGACGCTTCTATTGCGGCAGGGCTTCGCATGAACCTTCGGCACGAGGGATTCGAGACCAGCCTCGCGCAAGATGGGGAGACAGGGCTTCGCCTCGCTCTCGACGAGTCACCCGACCTTGTCCTTATCGACATCATGGTCCCTTCGATGAATGGTTTCGAGGTGCTGCGGGAGCTTCGACGACGGGGTTCCCTCGCAGGGGTCATTATGCTGACCGCCAAGGGCCTCGAGGAGGACAAAGTTCTCGGCCTTGAGCTTGGGGCCGACGACTACGTGCAGAAGCCATTCGGCCTGAATGAACTCATTGCGCGCATTCACGCCGTACTCCGAAGACGAACTCAGACCGTTCCCGACCTGTGCCGCTTCGCCGACGTTGTGATCGATCGCCGAGCCCGTTCTGTCTCTCGAGGTGGCGAGGAAGTCGCTTTGTCGCCTCGCGAGGTCGCGCTTTTGCTCTTCTTGACAGCTCATCCGGGCCGTGCGCTCAGCCGGGATGCGCTCCTTGAGGGAGCATGGGGTCTCGACTACGAAGGCACCGCTCGGACCGTCGACAACTTCATCGTGTCTCTTCGAAAGAAGCTGGAGCCAGACCCAGACAACCCTCGTTACCTCGTGACGGTGCGCGGTCTTGGCTATCGATACGACCCTTGAGCGCTCATCTCGGTAGAGGGCGTACGGCTCCACCGTCGATGAATCCGACCTCACCCGGGACGCAGGCTTCAGGAGGTCGTGACAACACTCTCGACGGGTCGCTGACCAGACGCAAGCCCCCCGGCAGCGCGCGTCCTGGGGCAATGTCCACGCCGGCGCCGACGAAGACGTGGGGGCCAAAAGCGACGCCGCAGGGCAGGGCACCGACGCTGCGGAGCCTGCCTTCGTCTTGTACTTTCACTTCACCGCCGGGGACGGTGTCGAGCGGGCGCGCCCACGACGTCAAACCACAGCGCTCGGCAATGACGCAAGCCTGGATCCCATTGACGCATACGTCGGTGTCCCCAAAGGCCACGCAGGCGCTCACCGTAGAATTCTTGGAGACGAAGGTACGAGGT
>JBMTAX010000456.1:0-3445 GCA_049429145.1 Myxococcota bacterium | reverse complement strand
CACCTCGACCCCCGCTGCGCTGAGGTGCGCCCACTCAACACGCGTCTCCTGCTCACCCGCATGCCGTACGTCGTCGATGCGGACATGAACGACACGGCTCGGCGATACAGACAGGAAGAGAACCTCGAGCGAGAGCCGCTCACCCTCGACAGCAGGGGGAGACGCTCCTGCTGATGCGGCGAAGAGCAAGGTCAGAGACACAGACAGAATGTGCCGCGAGTTCACGAACGCTCCCCTGGCCGGAAGTCCTTCAGCCGCAGTTGCACTGAGCGTTGTCCGTTCCATTCGTTGACGTCGGGAACCCCGAGGAGGTCGACCGTGCCGTGGAAATCCTCGTAGCGCTCGGGAGCGCCAAATAAGATCGCATCAAGTCGCCGTGTAGGGTGGACCGTCGCCTTGAAGTGACCGCCCTTGAGCTCGCGGTGGCCACGCGGCGTCACCCCTGGCACGCGAAAGACTGGCTCTGGATTTTTGCGGCCGAAAGGTGCGGCCCGCTGCAGCGCTTCGCAGAGCTCGAGGTCGAGCGCATCGACCTCGAGGTCACCGTCGTATAAGACCACCCGCGCAAGGTCATCGTCGACAAGGGTACGATGGGCGTGGTCGAGCAACGCCTCGCGGAAGCGTTCCAGGCCACCCACAGGGACACGTACGCCCGCAGCGTGGGCGTGGCCCCCGAAACCGTCGAGGGTGTGCCCTGCTGCCACGAGGCCATCGTAGAGCGCGTAGGCCGGGATGCTGCGCCCGCTGCCACGGCCGCCCTCCCCCACCACAACGCAGGGCTTGCCGAACCGTTCCACGAGACGGCTCGCGACGATGCCGACGACACCTGGGTGCCAACTGTCGTCGCCCACGACGAGACACCTCGACGCGCGATGCTCGGTTGAGCCCTCGATACGACGGACGGCCTCCTCGGTGATACGTTTCTCGAGGTCACGGCGCGACAGGTTCTCGGTGTCGAGACGCCGCGCCAACTCGAGAGCGCGCTCTCGCCTTGGTGCGCGAAGCATCTCGACGGCGGTCATGGCATCCCCGAGGCGTCCTGCTGCGTTGACCCGAGGGCCCAGCTGAAATCCGAGGGTGCCCGCGTTGACACGGTCGGCGCTGACGCCCGCCACCTCGAGCAGCGCCCCCATGCCGAGTCGTCTTTCGGCTGCGATGACCTTGAGTCCGTGCCGCACGAAGATCCGGTTGTCATCGACGAGCGGCACCACGTCGGCAATGGTGCCGAGCGCCACGAGGTCGAGTGCCTGGCGCAGGTCGGGTTCGGGGCGGGTCATCGAGAACCACCCAGTCTTTCGAAGACGACGGCGCAGCGCCGAGCACAGGTTGAACGTGACGCCGACCGCGCAGAGGTGCTCTGCACCGGTGTCGCAATCGGCGCGATGAGGATTGATGACTGCGGTCGCCGCCGGCAGCGTCACTGGAACGGTGTGGTGATCGATGACGATCACGTCGATACCAAGGGTCTTGCAATAATCGACCTCTTCATGGGCGGTGACGCCGCAGTCGACGGTGACGACGAGGGTCGCCCCGGCGTCACGCAGCCGATCGACCCCTGCGCGACTGAGGCCGTAGCCCTCGCGGAGACGGTCAGGCAACGTCGCCACCACTCGCCCGCCGACCCCTTCCAGGAAGTCCCACAGCAATGTCGTCGAGGTCACGCCGTCGACGTCATAGTCACCGAAGATGCCGATGGTTTCGTCACGACGGAGAGCAACCTGCAAGCGCTCCAGCGCTTCGCTCGACCCTGCGAGCCGTGCGGGGTCGGGCAGATCTTGCAAGCGTGGCTCGAGGTACCGCTGCGCCGCCTCGACGTCATGAATGTGCCGCGCGGCCAGAACTCGAGCGAGCGGCTCCGGCAACGAGAGACCCGACGCGAGCGCACTCACCGCGGTCACGTCGATGTCGCGGCACTCCCAACGCACTCGTGCTCTCGCCTCGCGCTCCACTCGGTTCCTCCGACTTGACCGGCGTTACCACCCTACACCGTCCGTCGTGCCCGTCATCGCTTTGCGCAGTCGTTTGCTTTACACGAACAAAAAGAACGGCCAGAGGCCGTCCTTTTTGTGGGTGGGCACATGCTCGCCGCGCCTAAGGGGCGGCTGGGCAGCTGATGCGGTAGTCGAGGACCCGCTTCGCGACAACCTCGGCGTCCAGTGCGAACTCATCGGTATCTGTCAATGCAAGGGCCATACGTCGGAAGCGGGTCGTTCCGCTCTCAAAACCAAAGCACTCCGACGTCAGGTACGCGGAGAGATAGCCCGCCCCCAGGTAGGGGTAGGCGTTACACCATTCGCGCCGGGGGATTGGCGCCGAACCAAAGCCGCAATAGCCCGCACTCAGTCGTTCAGAAGTGAAGCTACGGATGAGGTCGAGGTCGTTGTAGAGGTAATAGTAATTCGAGTCCTCATAAGCCCAAGCGTAGTGGTCAAAACCAGGGCTGTAGCAGTTGCCGTTGGCGTCGGACCAGCGGAAGCGAACTTCAACCACCTGCCCCTCGGTGAGCGGCGCAGGGTCGCTGGCACGCGGGTAACAGCCGAGCAGCACTCCGTCGCCGGCGCCATCCTCCCGACACAGGTAGTTCTCGTTGTTGAACGGACACTCCTCAAAGGTGCCGACGCCATCACAGCGAATTCCGGCTTCGAGTTTGGGCGCGCCTTGAATCACGAACAGGTGATCGGTAAAAAATACCTGTTTGTCTCGGTCCCACTGGTGGTTGGTCAGCTGAGGTTCCGCAAGCGTCGTACCTGTGGCTGGATCTTGCACGGTGTAGCCAAAGGAGCCGGAGCCGTCCTCGTCGCTGAAGAGGTCGCTGCGCCGGATGGCGTTGTAGGTCGTCATGCGGAGCGAGCCGGTATGGTCATCGGGCGCGCAGTTGTCGTCTTTATCAAGGAAGGCCTCGGGCATGTCGAGCACCACATCGTTGAAGGGCACGTCGACGCCGTTGCCACTCTCGCGGATGGGCTCCCCGGGATTGTGGCGACCGTTGCCATCGAGGTCATCGTAATCGAGCAGACCATTTCCGTTCAGGTCGGTGAAGGACTCTTCACCACGGAAGCTCGCGGTGATGGAGATGAGGCCATCTTGCGGGCAATCGGTACCGAGGTCGAAGTCGAAGCAGCCCTGAGCCGAATAGCATTCGTCGCCGATAATGAAGGGCACACCCTCCGGTTTGCCACTCAGGCAAGCGGTTGAGTGACCGCATCGAAACATGTTGTCGAGATGCGCCTGCACGATCCTACGAACGCGGTCAGCAGTAGCGCCGGTGCCGATGAAGTACGTCTGCGCCGTCATGGCAGTGTCGAGCAGGCTCTGCGCTTCCGCCCTCGTAATGCCGAGTTCGGCGAGCAGCGAGGCCGAAAGGTGCGTAGCATCGCCTGTGACAGCTCCTGCTTCGAGCTTCTTCCACCAGCCGTCGTCGTCACGAGGGTCAATGCGCCGCGGG
>JBMTAX010000455.1:0-3453 GCA_049429145.1 Myxococcota bacterium | reverse complement strand
GCTGTCGGCGGCGCAGCCCGGGGCGTTCAGGGCGACGCAAGAACTCGAGAAGCCATCACAGACGAGGGCACCGAGACACTCCTCTGAAGACGAGCACGTCTCCGCGGGCGGACCGCAGACGCCTTCAAGGCAGACCTCGTCGGCGGGGCACTCGCTCTTTTTGGTGCAGCCCTCGTCGGCGACCGCTTGGCAGACACCTGCCACGCACAGTGCACGCCCTTCGCAATCGCCCTCGTCTTCGCAGGTCGAGGCGGGTGGGTTGTTCGGCTCGAGCGTGTCCGCCGCAGTCCCGTCGCCGGTCTCGAGGGTTCTGCCGCCGCAGCCGGCGAAGAGGAGGAGGGCCAAGGAGGGGAGGACAGACCAGATCTTGTTCATCCCCTAAAGGCTAGCGCCCATGTCTTGGAGGGGAAGGGCGCTTCGAAGACTTCGCGTGCGAGCCTTCGCTCGTGGCGCGTCGCGCAGGTGAGGCTCTCCGAAGAAGGCGCTGTGGGTGCCACAAGGGGACCTGTGGGGTCTGCTGGTGCCGCAGGGCCCCCACGTCGTCTCAGCGGCGCCATCAGACGAGAATTCGATCTCGATCGCGGCACCCGGCATGTTCACTCCATGGTTGCGACGACTGTGCGGGAGATCACCCGCGTCACCACCCAAGGCCTTGTGTTTTCCGCTCCGCAGCTGTTGCCGCTCGTGCGCCTGATGCTTCAGGTGCGCGAAACCCCAGCCGACAAGAGCAGTTACATCCAGCTCAGGCTCCTGTCGCAGCAAGGGCTCGACCGCTGTCCGAGTTGCCGTTGTCCCCTTGGGCTCGATGGATACCGACGCACGAAGACCGCCTTCTCCGATCGGGAGGTGCTCGCGTGCGTGGCCTGTCGCACCTCGTTCTTGCTCACCGAGACGTCGAGAGTTTGAGCCTGACCAAGAGGTGTCATCTTGGTGGGCGCCCTGCGAGGCGGTCCTGAGGGCCTCGTACTCGTCGTCCTACCGCCCCAACTTCGCCCGCGAGATGCCAGGGACGCCAAGACGGTGCTAACGTCCCTGCACCGTCGCTCCTCGAGGAAACTCACCGGCATGACCGCGGCTCCCGTATCTGCCCGCGCCCGACTCGTCGCCCACACGGCGGGCGAGGCGACGCGCGCGAGCCGCAGCGACGAGGACCTGCTCGCGGCCTACAAGGCTGGGCACGTCGATGCCTTTCGCCTCCTCGTGGAGCGGCATGAGAAGCCAGTCTATCGCTTCTGTCTGCGCGCACTTGGCAGCCCAGAGGCGGCGGCCGATGCGACGCAAGAGGTGTTCCTTCGCGTCGTCAGGAACGCTCCGAGTTGGGAGCCCAAAGCCAAGTTCACGACGTGGCTCTACACCATCGCGCGAAACTTCTGCATCGATGAGGCGCGCAAAGCACGATTTCGGCGCACGGAGAGCCTGAACGATCCTCTCGGCCACGACGACGCGGGCGGGGAGGAGAAGCTCGATCGCGTGGCCTCGGCCATGCCCCCGAGTGACGCCGTCAGCGATGCGCGGCGCATGCGTCAGGTGATCGACGGTGCCGTCGCGTCCCTGCCCAGCGAGCAACGTGAGGTCTTCGCTTTGCGCGAAAACGGCGGGCTCGCCTTCAAGGATATCGCTGAAGCCGTGGGTGTAGGGGAAAACACCGTCAAATCCCGCATGCGCTACGCCCTCTCCGCCTTGCGCAAAGCGCTCGAGAGCGCAGGCTTCCATCCGCCAGACAGCTCCTGATACGTCGCGGCCGAAAAAGGCCGCTATGTAGACCAAAGCGTCCCTCTCCCCCGTTCCTACGCCAAGAACCTTCGCTTCCCTCTGACCTCGGCCCCGCGCACCATGACCCGCCCCGACGACGACAACCTGCTGATCGCCTATGTCTACGACGAGCTAGCTGCCTCGGATCGCGACGCGTTCGAGGCTCGTCTAGCGGCAGATCCGGCGCTTCAGGCCGAAGTGGAGGGGCTGCTCGCGACCCGGTCGATGCTCGGAGCCGACGCCCGTTTCGGCGAGCAGACTGGCCTCGACGAGCCGCCCCCCCACCTGCGTCAGGCGATCCTGCAGGCGGAGGTGCTCGCCCGACCGCGAGAGATTCGCGCGGCTGCCGCGAGCGCCGCTCCCCAGGGTTTCCTGCTGCGCCTCTCGACGTGGTGGATCGGAGGGGGCCTCGCCGCCAGCGCCGCCGCTGCCGTGTTGCTGCTGGTGCGCGAATCCCCGGACACGGAAGACCTCTCCCTGGAATCCGCGCCCTCGGCGCAGCTGGCGAAGGCCTCCGCTGACGCGATCGCTGCCGATTCCCGCGCGGCCGCCCAGGCTGCTGCGCGAGGCGCCCCACCCGAGGCTCCCGCCGAGGCCCCGGAAGGCGACGAGGGGGGGAGCGGGTCTGCGTCTGCTGAGAGAGCGGTGGCCTCCCCCGTAGGGAGTGCTTCCGGCGGTCCAGGGGGTCGGTCCCTGGGGCTCGCAGGGGCCGGCTCCGCTGGGGGAGGGAGCGCCGCGGGGGTAATCGGAGGCCTCGCGCAGCATGACGCTGCGCTGGGATTCGCGGGAGCAAGCGATATCAGGGAGCTCGACGACACGCCGCAGGCAGACGCCGCCACCGCAGCACCTTCTGGCGGTGCTGCTCCCAAGGGGCTCGCCGAGGCCGAGGCTCTTTGGGAGCCTCCTTCGGCAGCAGAAGCCGCGGCGGACAACGAGGGGCGCGCCGAGGCAAAGGCAAGTCGTAGCGCCGGTGCGCCTCCCGCCCCAGCACCTGAGGCGCCTGCAGCATCTGCCCCGGTGCGGCTTCCCGGGCCACCACCCCTCCCGGCGGTGGTCAAAGCCGAACTCGCCCGGGGGCGCGCCGCTGCCAAGAAGCGGGACGAGTCGCGACGGAAACAAAAATCTGCGGTCCCCCAAGCGGCGGGGCCCCAAGACCAAGCGAATCCCCTCGGCATGGAGCTCGAGCAGGGTTTGCTCGCGGGTGCCCAAGAGCTCGCCGCCGGGCGTCCTTTCGATGCGCTCGAGATCTTCCGAGGGGTTGCGTCCCGTGACCCGCGCGGGGTGTTCGTCGGGGTTGCCGCGTACGTCGGCCAGATGCGCGCACTGGTCGCCCTCAAGAGGTCCCAGGAGGCCCTCGCCCTCCTGCCGCTGGTGAGAAGGGCAGAACCCAAGGCGTCTGGGGTGAGCGAGGGCGTGCAGGTGGCGGCAGAGGCGGCGGAACAGATGGGCGACCGAGCCCTCGCCGTGTCTCTGTACCGTGAGCTGAGGCGAGACCCGGCCCGTCGAGTGGCCGCTGACCGTGCTCTCGCGCGTCTCCAAGCCCAAGAGCCAGTCTCTTCCAAAGCCGCCGTCGCCGACGCGCCTTGACCCCGCAGTGTCCCGTCAGAGGGGGCCGAAGGGGGTGTCGTTTGCGCTCGCAGGCAACGTCGACGATCATGGAGTTCAGCAGAGGAAACGAGAGGGTCTATGAAGGGACGTCGC
>JBMTAX010000454.1:0-3471 GCA_049429145.1 Myxococcota bacterium | reverse complement strand
GGCTCTATCATCACCCTCTGCGAAGAGCGCCGTGGTTTGCAGCAAGGCATCAACTACGCGACCCAGAACCGAGTCATCGTGGAGTATTCCCTGCCCCTCGCCGAGGTGGTGTTCGACTTCTTCGATAAGCTCAAGACCGCGACGCGGGGCTATGCGACCCTCGACTACGAGCTCGATGGGTACCGGGCCTCTGACCTCGTCAAGGTCGATGTGCTCGTGAACGGCGACCCTGTCGACGCGCTTTCCATCGTCGTGCACAAAGAGCGGTCGTACAACCGTGGCCGGGTGCTGTGCGAGAAGATGAAAGAGATTATTCCGCGTCAGCAGTACCAAGTGGCCATTCAGGCCGCCATCGGCGGGAAGATTATTGCCCGTGAGACACTGTCTGCGTTGCGCAAGGACGTGACGGCGAAGTGCTACGGCGGCGACATCACCCGGAAACGGAAGCTGCTTGAGAAGCAGAAAGAGGGCAAAAAGCGCATGCGCCAGGTGGGGCGCGTCGACATTCCGCAGGAGGCTTTCCTCGCGGTGCTCAAGGTCGACTGAGGGATGGCCATGAAGACCCGTTTCGTCACCAGAGGTCGGCTCATCGCCTTCGCGCTCGCGCTTCTTGGCGTGTATGTGCTCTGGGGCGTGGTCTTCTCCCCGCAAGGAACGGGGTCGAATGTCGTCCTCGCCCTGCTGATGGCCATCGCAGCCGTCTACCTCGTCACGACGAACGTGGGCAGCCTGCTCGACGAGGCGATGGCGCCCGCGCGCGAACGGCCCGCCCGCGACGTGTTGCGCATCGCGGTTCCCCTCCTCGAGGAGACGCAGCGTCTCCTCGGTGAGAGGGGACGTCGAGCGCGGGCCGTGGCTGCCGAGGTGCGGGCTGAACTCGGTGCGCAGATGGAGAGGGCTGAGGGAGCCCAGCGGGCCTTGCACGATGCGCTCGGGGCCGGTGCGGACACCGAGACTCTCGTCGTGGAACTGCGCAACCAACTGGAACAGCTCGACGCTCGGCTCCAGTCCGCCTTTGGCACGGCCCGGGGAGGGTCGTTGTTTGCGCAAGTGCGGTCCTTGGGTATCGCCTTCGCCATCGCCCTCGCATTGCGCGCCTTCGTCGTCGAACCATTTCAGATCCCCTCGTCGAGCATGATCCCGACCCTGCTCATCGGTGACCATCTCTTCGTGGCCCGCTTCTGGTATGGATTCTCGGTCCCGTTTGCCCGTGAACCCTCGTATTTCACGCGTTGGAGCTCGCCGGAGCCCGGTGATGTCATCGTCTTCACAGCGCCGCCGTGGGTGGGGCAGAACGCTGGTGAAGACTGGATCAAGCGGGTCATTGCGCGGGCTGGTCAGACGGTCAAAATGCGCGACGGCATCGTCTACGTCGATAACGAACCGTACCGCTTCGTCGGTACGGGGAACGACGAGGAGTATCGCGACTTCGACGAGTTCTCCGGGCGGTGGCATGCCGCACGGGCGCGTCACCAGCGGGAACAGCTGCCTTCGGGCCGCACCCATGATGTGTATTTGAGCTACCCCACGAGGCTCGAGTGGCCAAATGCCGTTCCCGGACAGCGACCCCTGCTCAGCGGCCTCGAATGCACGGCAAATGATTGCACCGTGAAAGAGGGTTTTGTGTTCGTCATGGGCGACAATCGCGACAACTCCAGCGATGGACGTGTCTGGGGAGCGGTGCCTATCGACAACGTCAAGGGGCGGGCCTTGTTTATCTGGATGAGCGTCGACGGTTCAGAGCGGAGCATCGACCTCGGCCGCTTCACCTTGCCGGCGTTCCGCTTCGATCGACTGTTCCAATCCATCGAGTAGCGTCGCCGGTGCTGTATTTTGGCAGAGGCATCGTTCTACGCTGTCCCCTGCCGTGCGCTTATTGCCTCTCTGCCTGTGCACTCTGGTCCTCGGAGCGACCGCTGCGACATCCGCCACCGCAGGCGCGTGGTCAAAACCCGCTGGCGGGGTCTATGCGAAGTTGGGATCTTCCGCCTTCGTGTCGGGTCACGCCTATGACAATCGCGGGCGACGTGTCGATGGAGATACCTTCGTACTGCGCGCCGAGACCTTGTATGCCTACGCGGAGCTGGGGCTGACCGACGACGTGACCCTGGTGGCATTCGTGCCTTGGGCGGCCGCGACGAACCAACACGAGAGCGGTGTGCGCTTTCACACCCTGGGCTTTGGCGATGCAACCCTTGGGGCGCAGGTCCCCGTCGCGACGTGGGGGCCACTGCGCGTGAGCGCCCGCGTTGATGGCAAGGTACCGCTTTACCGAGGAGGACCAAGCGTGCAGGGGCGCCAGAGTGCTGCGGTTCCCGGATATGGACGGAGCGCCCGGTACTTCCCTGCGCTGGGGGACGGACAGGTGGACATGACCAGTTGGGTGCTGGGAGGCATGTCCTTACCCGCCATCGATGGATTTGTGGGGGTCGAGGGGGGCTACCGGCTTCGTTTCGGAAACATCACCGACGCCATTGTGGCGTTATCGACCCTCGGCACCTGGCTGCTGCCAGGGCGCCTCCTGCTCTTGGTGAACGCCCAGAGTGTGATGTCGCTGCCGAGTGAAGACGAGCTTCGCGTCGCCGTGGGGAAGGGGTATCTCGCCTTCGGACCTGCCTGCATGGTGATTCTTGGCGGAGGCCTCACGCTCGAGCTCGGATATGACGTCGTGACGCAGGGTGTGAACACCGCGGGGGGGACACAACTGCAGCTGGGGATCTCCTATGCACAATGAATTGGCTTCGCTGAGGCCGGCAATGTCTGGCGGATACCGAGGGGGAGCGCTGCTCCTCTGGTTCGTGCTGTTGGCGATGCTGGCGGCCGGTTGCGTCAATGCCATCAGCAGCGACGAGGAACTCCTCGACGAGTTCGCCGCGTTCAAAGCGCGGGGCGGTCAGTGTCTCCCGGGAAATGAGGCAGGGGAAACTGTGCCCGGGATCTTGGCAGAGGCCACTGACTACCAGTGGCGGCTCTATGCCGCCCTCTCGCTCGCTGTGGTGACGAGTGCAGGCTCGGTACGGTATCAACAGCTGCTCGATGATGTGGAGCTGCGTGAGCTTGCGCGCCTCAGCGTGGCGCAGCTCCGGGACCTCGACGTGAAGAACCTCCCTGGTGGAGCGGCGCGCTTGGCGTTTTGGCTTAACGCCTACAACGCCTTGACCATGGTCGCAGCGGCGGACGGGGTCGCTGACGACGCTGACTTTCGTGTCGATCAGAACAACTTCGCGTTCTTCGATCAGGAAGTGCACATCGTCGCCGGGGAGGCACTTTCGTTGAATCAAATCGAAAACGTCATTCTTCGTGGAGATCGATTCCATCCATCGTTCCTCGAACTCCCCCCAGAGCGACAGGAGCAGTTGCTCGAGCACCACGCCGCGGTGTGGGAGAGAGGGCCCGTCGACCCGCGCTTTCACTTTGTACTGAACTGTGCGTCTTCGAGCTGCCCACCCCTGCGCTCCGCTCCGTTGCGTG
>JBMTAX010000453.1:0-3473 GCA_049429145.1 Myxococcota bacterium | reverse complement strand
ACACAGCATGCGCGTCCGTGAGACGCCGCCCCGACGACGCCGACAACGGGCTCTCGCGTTTGTAGCGGGCGCACTCCTCGCGTCCGCAGGCATCGCCCTCGCCGTTGCCGTCCGCTCCCACCTGGGCCGGGTCGACTCCCCTCTCGTCGACTCGGCTCCAGAGCGGTAAGCCCTCCCCATGACACATTCCCGTTTCCTGCTCGAGCGCGCTCGGGTGATCGATCCCGCTGCGAACCTAGACCAGGTCTGCGACGTCCTCATCGAGCCGGGTCGCATCGAGGTCGCTCCCTTCTCGGTTCCAGCGGAGGTGACACGCCTCGACTGTCGAGGTCTATGGGCCCTCCCGGGTCTCATCGACCTGCAGGTGCACTTTCGGGAGCCTGGTTTCGAGCACAAAGAGACCATCGCCACCGGAGCACAGGCGGCCTTCGCAGGTGGGGTGACGACGGTGGTCGTGATGCCAAACACGAAACCCACCCTCGACACCCCAGAAGCCGTGCGCTTTCAGCGCGAGCGAGGTGACGACGCAGGGCTCCATCTCCTCGTCGCGGCGGCAGCGAGCTGTGGCATCGCGGGCACTACGCTGAGCGACCATGGGGCGCTCAAGGCCGCTGGCGCTGTCGCCGTCACCGACGACGGTTTTCCATTGCTGGATGACGGGTTGATGCTCCGTTCGCTTGAGCTGTGCCGCGCGCACGACCTGCTTTTCATGCAGCATGCGGAAGACACGCGCATGAGCCGACATGCGCCCATGAACGAAGGGGAGGTCTCCCGCGCCCTCGGCGTGATGGGTCAGCCCGCCGATGCGGAAGGTGTCGTCGTCGAGCGCGACCTCAAGCTCGCACTGGAGATCGGTGCTCGCTACCACGTGCTCCACACGTCGACGGCCCGGAGCCTCCAGGCGATCCGCGCCGCCAAGCAGCAATCATCGACCATTTCCTGCGAGGCTTCGCCGCATCACTTGCTGCTGAGTGACGAGGCCTGCCGTGGCGGCGACCCGAATACCAAAATGAACCCACCCCTGCGCTCCGAGGCCGACCGGCGTGCGCTGGTGCAGGCGCTTTGCGACGGGACGGTCGACGCCGTGGCCACCGACCACGCACCCCATCACCGCGACGAGAAAGCCAAAGGCTTCGTTGACGCACCCTTTGGCGTGACGGGGCTCGAGACGGCCTTTGCAGCTGTACTCTCCTTTGTGCACGACGGGCTCATCGACGAGACGCGAGCGGTGTCGTTGATGACGAAGGGGCCAGCCCACGTATTGAGGAACCCTGGCCTTGGCACCTTGGCCGCAGGCGCACTGCGCGCAGATCTCTGTCTGGTCGATCCCGCGCGTGCTTGGGTCGTCGACGAGGGATCCCTCCGCAGCCGATCACGCAACTCTTGTTTCTTGGGGCGCGCCTTCCGGGGGCGTGTCGTCGCCACCTTCGCGCAGGGCCGCGCGGTCTACGACCTCGACGGGCGCTGCGCAGCACCGGGCGGGAGCTGAACGATGACTGAACGGAATATGCTGACCCGCGACGGATGGGAAAAGCTCCGCGCCGAGCACGATCAGCTCTCCCGCGTCGAGCGTCCGAAGGTAGTGCAAGGTATCGCCGACGCTGCTGCGGAGGGCGACCGTTCAGAGAACGCGGAGTACATCTACGGCAAGAAACGCCTGCGAGAGCTCGATAAGCGACTGTCTTACCTGTCGAGCCTGCTCAAAGATCCGCAGGTCGTCGACACCACGACCCTGTCCGGCGATCGCGTCGTCTTCGGTGCCACCGTCGTGATCGAGGACGAAGATGGTCAGACGCGGCAATACACCATCGTCGGTGAGGGGGAGTCCGACACCGGCAGCGGGCATATCTCGTACAAGGCCCCTGTGGCACGCGCCCTTCTTGGCAAGCGGGTGGGTGACGTCGTGGTGATCGAACGGCCCGCCGGTGAACTCGAGGTTGAGGTCAAGGCGCTGAAGTTTCCGCGGTGAAAGGTGCTCGATGCTGCTCCTAGAGGTGCGCCCATGACGACGTGGAGAGGGCCATGCATCGGGGCCACGCTGGCATGGCTCGTCGGTAGCACGGGGCTCCACGCGCGACCTTGCGAGACCATCGCTCGCCAAGCGCAGCTGAGAGAGCAACACGCTGACCTCCGTTTCGCCCCGCCCGCCCGTCCGTCGAGTGCGGGGCATGTCGACTCCACGACTTGGCCAATCCGGGTGCATTTCGAGACCGAGGCGCTAGCGGTTCGTGCCCCTGCGTTGTTGGGCATCGCTGAGGACGCTTGGCAGTTCCTGATGGAGGAAATCGGCTACCCGCGACCATTGCCTGATGGCCTCGCCGGCGGAGATGAGCGTCTCGACCTTTACCTCGGCTTCGTAGGAGTGGCCGGAGCTCTCACCATTGCCGAGGACGACGGCGCTGTCGGCGACGAGTTCGCCGTCGCGCCCGCCTACATCATCGTCAGCGCTGACCTCAGCGACGATGAGCTGCCCACCTTCGTGCACCATGAGATGGCTCACGCCGTGCAATTCGCACTCGACCTCGAGGAGAGTCTCATGTTCTTCGAGGCGAGCGCGGTCGCCCATGAGCGTTACGCCCTGCCAGGGGTCTTGCGTTGGGCCGACAGCCTCGACGATTTTCAGGCTTGGCCGTCGGCGCCCATCTTCACGAACGGTATTGATTGGCGAGCCGTGACGGGGCGTGCGTCGCTTTATGAATTCGGCGCCTCCCTATTCCTCCTCTACCTCGAGCAGCACCATGGCGATGACGACGGCACGTTGATTCGCGACCTGTGGATTGCCAGCCAGCAGCCAGCGGGGAGCGGCAATGAACCTGACTGGCTCGACGAGTTGCCAAGGCTCACCGGCCGAGGGCTCCCTGCGCTCGTGCTCGACTTCGCAAGCTGGAGGACCCTGCTCGCGGGGTGGGCGGTGCCCGAGGTCAGCCTCCCCGAGGCTGCGGCGCTCACCGGCGAGGCCCTTCCCGCCACCTTGCGCCTCGTGGCGTCGGCGCTCGACGGTGAACCCATCGCCCTCACGCGCGAGCGGCTGCCGCACCAATACGGCTGCGCAGCCATCGAGACCGTGGCGGGTCTTGAGGGCCTCTTCATCGACGTCGAGGCGCGTGCCTTGCCTACTGCTGTCCCCGAAGAGCGCCCGCTTGGAATCGCCTACGTCATCGGTGAGCCAAGCGCGGCCATCGCCGTGCGTGGCGCGACGCCTACGACAAGTCCACGCTTGCAGACCTCCCTCCAGGTACCCCCAAGGCATACCCTGGTGCTCTACGTCTGCGATGTGGGCGCAGCTGATGCCGACGAGCTTCCCGTGGCCACCGACCTCGAGCTGCGGCTCTCCATCGGTGCGCCAGACGCAGGGGGACCCTTGCCTGACGACGACGGTGAGGTCGACGCTGGAACACTCGGGGAGCCCGGCACGATGCCCCCGGCCTGCGGTTGTCAGCAGGGCAAGGCGCCGCAGGGAGTGGCCCCGGACA
>JBMTAX010000452.1:0-3475 GCA_049429145.1 Myxococcota bacterium | reverse complement strand
GATGCGCAGCTGCGGTGGGCTGCCGGTCGTGATGTGCAAGTCACTCGCGCCCTTCTCGTTCATTGCTTTCAGGAGCTGGTGCAGCTTCGCCATCGCTGTCCATCGCTTTCTAGGTGGGGTCCAATCAAGAATCGTAAGGACGCACAGAGGCTGAGACGCGGGGTCCAGTGCCTTGGGTCGTCCGCGCCGTTCGTTCAAACAGGCGCGGAGACCGCCCCGGACGACAACAGAGAGCCTTCAAGTGGCCCCTCTGCCGCCGGCGCCGGGAAGCCCCGCTCCGCGCCACAGCCCTATTCATCTGACGCCGTGGCGCGGGTGACCTCTTCCACGGTGGTGGTCCCTTCCATGAAGTGCCTGATCGAACTCATGCGCAGTGTCATAAACCCTAGCTTGATCGCTTCGCTCTTGAGCTCGCCCGTGGAGGCGCCGTTCAGCACGAGCTCTCTCAGTTCGTCACTCATTTTCAACACTTCATAGAACGCGACGCGCCCCTTATAGCCGCTGCCGTTGCAGGTGTCGCAACCCGCTCCCTTGTACGGTTGGAAAGTACCAATTTTGTCTTCGGGAACTTGCGCCTTAAGCATCGCGTCACGGGGAACGTCGACGGGGGACTTGCAGTCCTTGCAAACACGTCGTCCGAGTCGTTGGGCCACGATGACATTGACCGAGGCCGTCACGAGGAAGGGTTCAATACCCATGTTCAACATACGCGTCACCGTCGAGGGGGCGTCGTTGGTATGCAGGGTAGAGAGCACCATGTGGCCAGTGAGCGCCGCTTTGACGGCGATCTCGGCCGTCTCGAAGTCACGAATCTCACCGACCATGATGATATCAGGGTCTTGCCGCAGGAAGCTGCGCAATGCGGCGGCGAAGTTGAGGCCGATGTCTTCGTGCATCTGCACTTGATTGATGCCCGCAAAGTTGAACTCGACGGGATCTTCGGCCGTAGAGATGTTCACCTCGGGGCTGTTGAGCATCGACAGCGAGGAGTACAGCGTCGTCGTTTTACCAGAACCCGTCGGGCCGGTAACGAGACACATGCCGTAGGGCTTCATGATGCCCTCGGTCCAAACGTCGATCTGGCTTTGCCACAGACCGAGTTTCGTCATGTCGAGCTGCAGGTTCGACTTGTCGAGCAGACGCATGACGATTTTCTCGCCGAACAGCGTCGGGCACACGGACACGCGGTAGTCCATCTCTTTGCCCTTGCCGATGCGCAGCTTGATGCGCCCGTCTTGGGGGAGGCGCCGCTCGGCGATGTCGAGCTCGCTCATGATTTTCACACGGCTTGAGATGGCATTCCGCAGCTTCAGTGGCGGCCGCATCACCTCGTGGAGGACCCCGTCGATGCGGTAACGAACACGGTACTCCTTCTCGTAGGGTTCGATGTGGATGTCGCTCGCCCCCTTCTTGATGGCGTCGACCAAGATAAGGTTCACGAGCTTGACGACGGGGGCATCTTCCGCCGCCCGCTCAAGGTCGATGACTCCTACCTCCGACTCCCGCTCCGCGACCTCAACGTCGTCGCCCATCTGGTCGATGATCGAGTCCATATCGACGCTGGCGAACGGATCGTTGCCGCCGGCAGCTTGGTTCTGCCCGTAGTATCGCTCGATGGCACCCAAGATCGCAGCCTCTGCCGCGACGACGACCTCGATGTTGTATCCCGTGAGGAACTTGATGTCGTCGATGGCAAAGATGTTCGACGGGTCACCCATGGCGACGATCAAGGATGCCCCAGCTCGATTGACGGGGATGAGTTGGTGCTTGGTGGCGACGTCGCGTGGGATAAGCCCGATCACCTCCGCATCGATGTCGAAGTCGGCAAGGTTGATCGCCGGTACACCGTATTGGCGCGAAAGGAACTGGGTGAGCTCGCTCTCCTCGATGAAGCCGAGCTTTGTGAGGTGGTAACCCAGCTTTCCGCCCTCTTGCTTCTGGGTTTCCTGTGCTTTCTGCAACTGCTGCAAGGAGATCAGGTTCTCCCGGACGAGAAGTTCACCAATACGCTGCGCCATGAACGCGGCTCCTTCGGCGGTCAGCAGGCGGCGGTCCGACCTGCGAGAAACGGAGTGACCTGATGGCCGCTCCTATTGCCTGGACAACATGGCGGAAGTGGGCACCCAGAGGCAAGCGCGCCCATGAAACTGACCGCTGAACGGGGCAGGTCCTGCGTTCCTCGTGAGCGCAAGAGAGCTAGGCCGGGGGCCGAAAGTTCGCGAGCGCCCGCTCCATGGCTGTTCCGGCCGCCAGGGGAAGAGAAGGCAGATCGAGGAAGTGCGCCAGGGCTGCTTTTCCCTGCGCGAGCAGCATCGACGTTCCGTCGAGGTAGAGGTGGCCTCCCCGCAGGGCGGCGTCGCGCAGGTCCCGGCCCGCGTCACCGTAGCGAAGGTCATGAACCACTCCGGGGCACGCAAGTGTTCGCGTGACCCAGGTTTCAGCGTCGTCAAGCACTGGACTTGCATTGATGACGAGCGACGCTTGGGGGCGCCCATCACCGAGGTGGGTTCGCAGGCCTAGCTCGCGGCCGACCCGAATGATCGCTTCCCCAGCCTCCCGCCCTCGGGCGTAGACCAACACCCTTGATGCTTGGGAAAGGGCGAGGGCTGCAAGTGCGGCTCTCGCTGCGCCACCCGCACCGATAAGCGCGACAGTTCGTCCGAGCGGAGACACCGCTGCACGTCGCCATGCCTCGGTGAGGCCTACGACATCTGTGTTCTCTGCCACGATCCGCCCTTCGTGAAATACGACGGTATTCACCGCGCCCAGCACGCGAACCGGGTCGCTGAGGTGCGACGCGTAGCGCTCCGCTACCGTAACTTTGTATGGCAGCGTCACGTTGATGCCGGCGGACAATCGCTCGGCCTGCTCTAGTTGGTCGTCGAGCATCTCCGGGGTGATGGAGCGAGCTGCGTATAGGGGAGGGAGTCCGAGGCATTGCAGCGCGGCGTTGTGCATAGCTGGACTCGGGCTCCGCTCGACGCTACGGCCGAGAAGCCAGAGGGGCTTTTGCAGTGCGCGCGGTGACGTCATGTCCTGCTGACATTCCGAGCAAGGGCTGTGCGGGCAGCTTCGATGTCCCTGGCGATCTGCGCGCGGAGCTCTTCAGGACCGCCGAACTTCTGTTCGTCACGGAGGCGCAGAACGAAACGAAGCTCCAACTTCCGCCCGTAAAGATCATCCGCGGCGTCCAGCAGGTGTGCTTCGATGCGTACGCCCTGTCCGTCGAAAGTGGGTCTGAGGCCCACGTTGGTCACGCTGTCGACTTCGGTGCCGTCGTCGAGGACCGCCCGGGTCGCGTACACGCCGATGCGCGGCAGCAGTTCTCGTTCCGTACGCAGGTTCGCCGTGGGATACTTCAAGCCCCGGCCGCGCTTCTCCCCGTGCTCGACCACGCCTCGTACGAAGTATGTTCTGCCAAGCAGACGCGATGCCACATCGACACGACCGTCGCGCACGAATTCCCGTATCTTCG
>JBMTAX010000451.1:0-3476 GCA_049429145.1 Myxococcota bacterium | reverse complement strand
TGCTGCCCCCGCGTCGCCCGATGAACCTGACGCCCCCCGCGCCGAGGACCAGACGCCTCCAGGGCAGGTTCCATGACGCGGTTCGCTGGTTTCGACCTCCCCCCCAAGCCCACCCCGCGTCGTGCAGGGCGAGGCGCTCGCGATCTCGCGATGTGCCACGGCCCGTATCGCCCCATGGCTTAGGACACCGATTTTCAACGTGAATCTCTGGGTCACCGTTATTCTGTATGTCGTCGCAGGCACGGCCCTCATCGTGTTGGGAACGCCACTGTGGAGCGACGCGCTGCAGCCGTCCGTGGATGCGCGGCTGCAGTCCTCGACCCAGGCGCTCCAAGCGGGCCTGACGCAGGCAGCAGAACAAGCCCTGCAGGCAGCGGCGGAACTTGGCAGCGATGGGGGAGTCCGCAGCCGTGTTCTCGCCGCCTCACCGTCGGACGTCGCCGCTCTCGATGTGAACACAGTGCGTGTGAGCGCACTGGGAAGCCCGTCCGTGGCGTTTGCCGTAGACAAGAACGGCAAAGTGGTCGCGGCCGGTGGCAGCGTTGCGCTCGAGGACAACGTGATGGGCAACCCCGTGGTCGCCGACGTCCTCACCGGTGTCAAGCGCGATGGGCTCGTCGTGCTCAACGGGGAAGCCTTGTACTTCGTCGGCATTCCCTTGTTCTCCGCCGAACGTCTGGCGGGTGCAGTGTTGCTCGGGTGGAAGGTCGATGGGGCCTTCGCCGATGCTCTCGCCAGCCTCCTCGAGACCCCTGTCGTCTTGGTGCGCGGCGCGGAGCGCTTCGGCAGCGCTCTCGCCGAAATGGACGCTGCCGCTCTCGGGGCACTTGCCGCAGGCACCCCCCAGGGGGCGTTCCAGGCCGACCTGGCCTTGCCGCTGCCCCTCCCTGTCCTCGTGCCCACCACGGCCCGGTACGAGGGCGTCGCTGTGTCGGCCTTCCCTTCGCATCCAGAAGTGAAGTTTGTGCTTACCGCTGACAGGGGCCCCATGTTGCAGGCCATCGCCGCCCTTCAACAGCTCGCCATCGCCTTCACCCTGCTAGGCGGCTTCATCGCCTTCCTTGTGGTGTTCGAGATCCAGCGCTCAGTCGATCGCCCCCTCCGCCAGATCATGTCCCACCTTAGCCAGTACGCCCAGGGAGCGTCGGTGGGTATCCTTCCCGAATCTGCACTGAGCGGTCCGTTCGTTCGGCTGGGCAAACAGCTCAATATGATTCTGCAGGCGCCTGCTGCGAGCGGACGCGGTGGCGCTGGCGTGTTTGCCCCGACGAACCCCGGCGTTGCCTACGGCGCCGATAGCCTCGCTCCGCTTGCCCCCGCGGGAGCACCGGTGCCCTCCGAGCCGGTCGGAGCCGTGTCGTCGCTCCCGCCGCCGGCCCCCGCGGCTTCGAGCAGCGCCATCTCCGCGGCACCCATCGCCCCGTCCCTCGCGAGCAGCGGCATTTCCGGCATCTTCGCCGAGCGATCGTCGGATATGTTGCAGGGACTCCCCGGGGCATCGGCCACCCTAGGGGGCATCTCCGTGCCTTCCGCAGCTCCCGTCTCTTCCGGAATTTCGGGCTCTGC
The DNA here is from genome assembly GCA_049429145.1 of Myxococcota bacterium. Taxonomy (GTDB): domain Bacteria; phylum Myxococcota; class UBA727; order UBA727; family CAYLZW01; genus JBMTAX01. The sequence continues at coordinate 1,910 of JBMTAX010000451.1, read as the reverse complement.
GCTCCCCGGAGCCGGTGCCCTACCTGGTGCTTCGCTTCCCGGCGGTGCCGGTCTGCCAGGGACTCCCTCGCTCCCGCCGCAAGCGCCCGTGGACGATTTCAATCCCGAGGCGACCGCGATGTTCCAGGTGCCTCAAGCGTTGCTGCAGGAGGCAGCGCGCAGCGGCCCACCTCCGGCGTTCTCTGCCCCACCCCCGCCGCCCCACCAGCCGGAAGAGGCCCGTACGGTGATCGCCCAGATCCCCACGGAGCTGCTGAGCCAGTCCGCTACGGCGTCAGGGGTGAGCCCCGCCGAAGAGAGCCATTTCAAGGAAGTTTACCACGAGTTCCTCAGCACCCGAGCGCGCTGCAACGAGGACACCGACCAACTCTCGTACGAACGCTTCCTCACGAAGTTGATGAAGAACCGCCAGCAAATCATCGAGAAGTACAACTCCAAGTCGGTGCGCTTCCAGGTCTACGTCAAGCAAGGCAAGGCAGCCCTTCGCGCCGTGCCCGTACGAGAGTAACCCTCTGCCCCCCGGTGCCCTCTGGTTCGTCCCAACGAGTCCGTCGTGGTGCGTATCGACCGTGATGTAGTGCGCGGGAACCCCGTGCGGAGGACGCCGTGGGAACCACGGCGGGTCGCCGCCTCCCGCATAGCGTTGCTCGTGAGCAGGTCACGGCAATGACTGCGCTAGAACCGCTGCCCCGCGCCAACTCGGGGGCCTTCAAGGCCCTCTTTGCCCGTGTCGCTGAGAGCCTCGACCTCGTCCGCATGGCGTTCGTGCTCGACGGCGCCCTCGATCGGGACCAGCTCGAGGACCTGCTTCGCCGGGGGGCCAGGGGCCGGGTGCTCGCCGCCGGAGACGCCCCTCGGCCGCAGGTGGTCGCCGCCTTGACTCGAGCGTATTTCAGCAGCCCCCGTGTCGCGTGGCAGGTCATGCGCGAACTCGATCGCTCTTGTCACCGCGAGCGGCACCTCGTGGCCTCCATGGAATCGCAACAGGTGGAAGTCCCGCTCGCGTCGCTGCGGGCCTTGGAATTCCGCCGGGAGCGGGCCCGCGTGATCTGGGCGCTCGTCAGGGACGGGAGAGGCGCACACGTCGCCGCTGGCATTCGCCTCCTCAACGACGCGTTCGAGACTTTCGAGACCGCAGCCCGTGAGCAGCGGCAGCTCGAGCGAGCGGAGCCAGAGGTGCTTGCCGAGCGCTTGAAGTTCTACGAGGACGCCATCCGGGAAGCCGGCGAGCTGTTGCACCAGGAGCAGCGGGGCAGGGAGGGCGTCGAGAGGGAGCGCGCGGAGTTGCTCGCACGTCTCGGTGTGCGGGAGCGTGCCTACCAGGAGGAGTGCGCCCGTCGACGAGCCGCCGAGGACGCTGCTCGCCGAGCGCGGCAGGAGCTGAGCGCCTTGCAGACAGAGCTCGAAGGACTGCGCGAACACGGGCCGGTGCTCGATGCGCATGCGCCTGAGTTTCGCCGAGATGACCGCTTGCAAGAGCGCCACGAGAAACTGCAGCAGAGGGTCCGTGTCCTCGAGGAGCGAAATGCCACTCTCGCGCGGGAAAACGAGGAACTCCGCCGCCAATGGGAGCGCGTCGCTGAAGAGCAGGGGGCACTGCTGCGGCAACTCGTGGCACGGGAACGTGCTGCTCACGCTCGGGTGAGCACATTGAGGGAGGCTCTCAAAACCGCGCGCAGCATCGCGGCAAATGCACCTCCCGTCGACCCAAGCATGCCCGATGGCGAACCTTTGCGCGACCGTGTGGGAGTGTTCCTCGACGCGTCGAACCTCCAGGCGTCTGCCCGTCGAGACCACGGAGGAAAGGTCGACTTTCGGTTGCTGCTTCAAGAACTGGTGGGGGAACGTCGACGTGCGATCGCGATCGCATTTGTCATCGACAATGATGGGGACGAGCAGGCTGGATTTCC
>JBMTAX010000450.1:0-3479 GCA_049429145.1 Myxococcota bacterium | reverse complement strand
TATCGAGGAGTGGGGAAGGGCGGAGGGCGCCTGGCGGTGGCTGAATCTCTGGGCCACTTGGTGCCGCCCCTGTACCGAGGAGATGCCATTGCTCGCTCGCTGGCAGAAGTCCTTGCGCGCCGACGGAGTGAACGTCGACATCGAGCTGTGGAGTGTCGACGAGGAGGAACGTGCGTTGCAGCAGTGGCTCGCTGACGGGCGGCACGAGGTCGGACGAATGCGATGGCTGCGAGACATTGCGGCGCTCGGATCGACGCTGGAGACCTTCGGCATCGATCGCAATTCGGCGATTCCCATTCACGTGTTCGTCGACCCGCAGAACTCCATCCGATGCGTACGTGTCGGTTCTGTGCATGAAGGGGATTTTGGCGCGGTCAAGACGATGTTGGTGGCCGGCTCGAAGTCACTGTAAGGGTGGTGCCTGACTGGGCATTCGGCTGGGGGAATATGTCCACACGGTATAGGTTTGAAAGAAATGAGACTGGTGATGGCCGCGCCCCCAGGGTCACACTCACCCAGCATTGTCAGAACCCATGGGAAGCGTCGAAAGCGCGGTCTTGCGCCAGGGCCAGGGCTACAACCCCGGTAGAATAACTCTCAAAGGGTGATACCCGGCCTGCGCCCAAATAGGCGCAGGCTCGAGCAGCTGTCAGCATCTAGGTCATCGTCTATATCTCGGACGATTCGCACCGCCCCGGTCGAAGCGAGACAAACATGCCTCGGCTCATCGAGTGGCAACTGCCGAGGGTCGCACAGGGGAACGAGCTATGTAGGGGAGGCTGGCCCAAGGGACGACATAGACCGATCGCTCTACCCCTGGCACCGTGGGTGATGGAGGAGGCTCGTTGTTCAACTCCGCCCGCGGGTGACGGGTGCAATGGAGGAGGAGAGGCAACGCCACTTGTGATGAATCGATGGCCACCACGGGTGTCGGTCGTGGCGAAACGGATGAACCCTCACGGTTGCCTTCCATGGCCTCGCACGATTTCCCCAGGGTGAATTGGCTCGTTGGTCAAACGTGATACCGGACCCAAGCCGTCGTCTCCTTCATTGCTCTGGCTTCATTCCTCCGGTGCACGCTTCGCGCTGTCACGGCGCGAGCCTGCACATCCTCACAACCCATGAACAGACACTCCTTCCTCAGCGGCCCGCGGACCGACAGCTTGGCGAACCCAGGGTGGAGGGAACGCGTCAGAACGGAGGAGAACGTTGGTGAGTAGCGGTAGACAAACACCCTGACCTGTCGATTCCTCAGGGCAGAATCAATCCGAGGTGCACATTAGGTGAATGAGCGAGGGTATGGATACATGAAGGTTTCAGATCAGTATTGTCCTGCACCGCGACAGCACGAGCTGCTCAGCGAAACTGTCGTCTTCATCATCATCGATGACCCAGGCCTGGTACCGACGAGTGTCCAGGACAATCGATTCGGTAACAAATTTTTCGAACTGCCCACCTCGATGCGGTGCACTTCAGTAGACCTTCAATCCAGACAGCGCTCCGCTGTAGCCTGTAATTTCAATCACTGGGTCAGTCGAGGCTTGAAATCCTGCATTTCCGTCATTGATGGCCGCAAAGGTACGCGTTCCGGTGCTACCGGGGCAGGTAAATGTCGCCACGTTGTTGCGAGGGAAGTTCTTGTTCGTCAGCAGCGCTCCAATGTTGTTGACGCTCAGGCTTGCCACGGAACCGAGCTGCTTCACTTTCGCTGCGGTCGTTCTCGTCGCGGGCGTATCAATAAAGTCCGAGGCGGTCTGCAGGTTTGTGATCCGATCGGGGGTGGCGCCCAGGAGGGCGTCGCTCCACGAAAGGAGAACGAATGCATCGCTTTCGGGTGTTCCGCTCAGCACGTCGACAAAAGGGGTAAATGTCGGCACCACGGGGACGCTATCGTCATCGAGGATTACACCCACGACGGTTTCTGCCGTTGATACCGAGTAGGTTGGGGCACTGAGGATCGTGAGGCCCACTGTCTCATCTCCTTCCACGGTGTTGTCAGGCTGCGGTTGCAGAACCAGAGCAGCTGTAGACGACGCGGCAGGGAAGGTGATTGTCTGAATGTTCTGTGTCGATAGACCGGTATAGTCGACGCCATTTGTTGCCGTGCCCGACCAGGTGAAGTTTACGCTGAGGGCTTCATTCGCCAGACCGGAGCGCGCAAAGGTGTAGACAAGACCTTCGGTTCCATTCTCGAGTACGGCAGTCGCAGCAAGCGACAAGGAGATGGCAGGCAGTGGAGTTGGGTCTGAAGCGGCTGTAATCGTGCCACTGATCCAATAGTTGCCGATGCTTGCGTAGTCGCTGTACCCGGTCGGGGGGCTCGCCGTCGGGTCACCTAGGCCAACGCCGTCGAGCTTGAGGTAATAACTCCCGGCGCTTAGACCCTGGGCGGCCAGACGTGCCCCCAGGCCAGTATCATCCGCGCTCGCCAAAAGACGGCCCTGGCCGTCGTACAGCTCCACCGCCAGATCCATGTTGGCGGCCCCCTCCTGATAAGGAGTCGTGGACACAGGATCTCCAGCAAGGCCAACGTAAGCAGTGCTAGAGCCACCCCACAGGCCATCATCATCCACATAGGCACGGAACCAGTAGGGATCGAAGGTCAAATCCAGATCACCAGCAGCCGTCAGCTGAAACGAGAACCAATCGGTATCGAGACGGGTCTCGATTGTGCCGAATTGGGCTACAAGGCCAGCACTGATCGACAGCTGAGCTGCACTGGCCAGGCTATTGCCTGCTTGATCCGCCCGGTAGCCGAAACCGTTGTAGCCAGTGATCACAGCGAGGTCGTCAGCACCCCTACCAGCATTACCGCTCCCACCGGTGTTATTGCTACCGGCATAAGTGCCGTCGTCCCATGTGGAGAGATTGCCATTCGAACCACCCATCAGCGGGCTCCAACCCGTTTCACCAATCCCATGGCCCAGATAGTAGGTAGAGCCCGACGTCGTTCCGTCGTGGGTAAGGCCCAAAGAGTGACCCACCTCATGGCTCACGGTGTCAGCCGTCACAACGGCAGACTTCGTATAGACAAAAACCGGGCAGTCTTGTGCATAAGTAAAACTACCCAAGGCCGAGATTCCACCGGCCGTCGCACTAGATGGACCATAACTGGTAACCACCACACGCACGCCCCAATTCGAATCGGCATCAGTACCGCTTTTGTTCACCAGCCAATCCACAGGGGGCGCCATCGTGGTCACGTTCACGTCGAACGGAGCAAAATCGCTGACCAAACGCTGCCAGATCAACTGAATTCGGTTCAGCTCTGCATCACCAAACACCGAAGCATTGCCATCCGTATCGTAGGCGGGAGAGTAAAAAGAGCTCCCCATCGTGCTCGTGTTCCAGACCGTTCCGGTAGTGGTGTGCCCATCGAAATCCAGATAAATCGTCTTACTGGCGCCTGGCTTTGATTGGAGCCGGAACGTTTGGTCGAGCGGTATGGACGAAGTCCCGAGCACCAGCAAATCATCGGC
>JBMTAX010000449.1:0-3492 GCA_049429145.1 Myxococcota bacterium | reverse complement strand
GCGCCGCGAAGCTGAGCGTGCTTCCGATCGATGACACGTCGCCTCCCGCCGCCGCGTTGCACGAGTCTCGTCGCTACGGCCTGCGTCGGTATCGCCCCAGCGTCGACGGAGATTTTGCAGAGCGCTTGCCTGTGGGGCGCTATCGCGTCTACGTGTCCCGCGGCTTCGAGTTCAGCCGCTTCGAGCAGGAGGTGGAGATTCGCGCGGAATCCCCGGTGGAAATCGCGGCTACGCTCATTCACGAAGTCGACACGGGCGGGCTGTTGGGCGCAGAGTTTCACCAGCACAGCCTCGCAAGTGTCGACGCCAACGTCCCGCTGGCCATCAAAGTGATGGAGAATGCCGCAGAGGGCGTGGAGGTGGCGGCCTCTACCGACCATGACAACATCGCTGATTTTCGCCCCGTCGTCGACGCACTGGGACTCTCATCCCAACTCCTCGTCATGGCCGGGAACGAGGTGAGCTACAACGGCATCGGTCACTTCAACGTCTACCCGTGGGACATCGATCCTGCCGACCCGCTGCGAGACATCGGCAGCCGAGTGTGGTGGCAAAAGACCATTCCAGAACTGTTCGCCGACCTTCGCGGCCTCGCTGGCGATCCCGTCATTCAGGTAAACCATCCGCGGTCTTCTACCGCAGGTTACTTCGGCGCGATGTTGTGGAATCCGACGACGGGCGAGACAGAAGAACGAGGTCCCCCCGGTCTGCCTTCGCTTCCTGCGACCATCTACGAGGAATGGAGCGATGATTTCGAGGCGCTCGAGGTGAATGACTCTTTGGGGGCTGTGGAGGACTTCACCCCCGCGGGCTGGCAGGCTCTCGGTCAGCGCGCTGCTCGTGATCCGGGCTCGGTCCCCGTCTTGGCCGATTGGTTTGGTCTCCTCGGCAAGGGCAAGCATGTGGCGGCGATGGGCAATAGCGATTCCCACGAGTTGAACGGTGGCGTCGGCTACCCTCGGAACTTCTTACGTCTCGGGGTGGATGCTCCCGCTGGAGGAACTTACGCTGGGGTGCGCGAGGCGATTCGTACGCAGCGAGTCAGCATTGGCAATGGTTGCCTCGCGGAGTTTTGGGCCGGGGAAGAGAGGCCCATGGGCGTAGCAGAGGCGCTGAACTCCGCTGTGTTGCCCGCACTTCGTTTGCGGGTTCAGTCGCCGTCCCATGTCGAGGTGGATGCGCTTGAGCTTTACGTCAACGGGCTCGCACAGCCCCTCTCGCTCACGGAAGACGAACTCGTCATCGAGGCGGCAGGGACGCTTTCGGTGGAGTTGTCAACGGAGCGACGGGTGGGCGCTGTCGTGGTCGATGCCCGTCTGGCTGGTTTGCCCACAGGTGACATCGTGGTGGTGGCCATCGCTCGCGGCGGCGGCAGTCTTCGACCCATCGGCGACGGACAGACCTTCTGCCTCTCCGCCCCGCTCTACATCGATGACGAAGGCGATGGTTGGCGGGGCTGGCTCGAGGGGGACGCGCCCTGACGAAGCTCCCATGAGCGCGGGTCATGCCGTTGTCCGCCAGCTGGCGCCGTCGTCGACCGCGACGGCCACGTCCTGCTCACTGGGAGGGCGAGGGGAGTACGGTCGGTTGCTCGACGACAATACGTGCCCAGCGGGTCTTGCCTACACGAACGGCGTGCACCCCGCGCCCTAGAGGCTCTTGGGGCTCGCGGATGCGCTCGCCATTGATGCGCACCCCTCCCTGTGCGACGAGGCGTTTGCCATCTGCGTTTGAACCCACAAGGCCTGCCTCTACGAGTGCTTTTACGACCGTGAGGCCTTCGGAGGCAGGCAACGTCACCGTCGGCGCGTCGTCGGGGATGGCGTCACGCTTGCCCTCGCCATAGTGGCTCTCAAAGTGTGCCTGCGCCTGGTCCGCCGCCCGCTCATGGTGGAACCGAGTGACAAGCTCGCGCGCAAGGGCGACCTTGGCGTCTTTCGGGTGGCCACGGCGAAGCGCCGCAATCTCGTCGACGTTCCGGAAGGAGAGCAACTCGTAATAGCGCCACATGAGCGCATCACAGATACTCATGATCTTCCCGAACTGCTGCTCTGGCTCTTCTTCGACGGCGATGTAGTTGCCGAGGCTCTTCGACATCTTCGCACCCACGATGCCACCGTCAGGGGATTCTTTGGCGTCCGTTCCTTCGAGGATGGGGACCGTCAGGATGCATTGGGGCTCAAGGCCGTATTGGCGCATGAGATCCCGACCGACGAGGAGATTGAAGCGCTGGTCTGTGCCACCGAGTTCGATGTCTGCCTTGAGCGCGACAGAATCGTAACCCTGCGACAGCGGATACAACAGTTCATGCATCGAGATCGGCCGCTCTTCGGCGAGGCGCTTCTTGAAGTCGTCACGCTCGAGCATGCGCGCCACTGAATAGCGAGCGCAGAGGCGAATGACGTCGTCGAAGCTGAAACTCCCAAGCCACTCTGAGTTGAAGCGAACCTCTGTCTTTGTCGGGTCGAGTACTTTCTCGACTTGGCGCTTGTAGGTCGCGGCGTTGGCGACGATGGCATCTTCCGACAGGGGGGGGCGGGTGACGTTCTTCCCGGTCGGGTCGCCGATCCGACCAGTGAAGTCACCGATGAGGAATACGACGCGATGCCCGAGGTCCTGGAACTGGCGCATCTTGTTGAGCAACACCGTGTGTCCGAGGTGCAAGTCGGGCGCCGTGGGGTCGAAACCCGCTTTCACGGTCAGTGGCCGTCCTTCTCGGCGGCTCCGCTCAAGCTTCTCGCGAAGCTCATGCTTCACCTCGAGGTCCACGGTGCCCCGAAGGATCACCGCCAGCTGCTCATCTACGGGTAGAAATGTCGACGTCATGTTTGGCCATTAGCAGATCTGCGGGGCGTGCCCAGACCGCTCTGTGCTCCCCGCGATCGTGGAGAATCCGCATCCCTGGTTTACGATGCGCTCTCCGCTTGTGGCTGCCCGCAGCGCAGGAGACCACTGCTCGGCGTGCACACCATGTCCACCGCGATGTCCCACGGCTCCCGAGGGAGGCACACACCTCGGAGTTGATGGTCGAAGCAAACCCCCACGCGCAGGCTTTGCCTGCTCGACGGAGACCGTGCGAGGGCGCCGTCGTAGTAGCCCTTCCCGTACCCGAGTCTGTATCCGTCACGATCATAGGCAAGACCAGGAACGACGATGATGCGGCACTGCGCGATGTCGATTTTGGGCGCGTCGGGCCGCGGTTCTCGTACGCCAAAACGCCCCTCGACGAGTGACGGGTGCTGCGGGTCCACAAGATGAAACTGTAGGCCGGCGGCCGTTACCCGCGGAAGCGCACACCAAAGGCCGAGCTCATGCACACGCTCAAAAAGTCCGCCGGTGTCGATCTCGGAGGGGAGGGAGACAAACAGCGCCACAGGATCTTGGGGCATGCAAGCGCGCAACAACGGGTCGAGGTGCGTTGGCAAAGAGGCCCGGGCCGCGAGTCGAGCCTCCTCGGGCAAACTCAGCAACGAAGGCCTCAGGGCGTCACGC
>JBMTAX010000448.1:0-3494 GCA_049429145.1 Myxococcota bacterium | reverse complement strand
GTCTTCCCCTCCGAGCAAGAAGTCGAAGGTGTGATCACCGCGTTCGAAGCTGGCCTCGAGCAAGGCGTGGGTGAGGACAGTGCCGGGCGAGCAGCGTGCGAAGAGTGGGTCAGGGTCGTGGGCAGGGAGCCAGTGGTAAAATCGCCCATCGAGTCGAGGCCCGACGTGCACGGCGACGAGTTGGTCGCCTGCGGCAAGGGTAGCCACCTCCACGGCCCCCGCGTGCACCAAGCGTCTGAGGAACGCTCGACTGCAGGGCCGTGCAAACAGGTCAGGCAGACCGGTACGACGGTACTGGGCCCCTTTCCAACGAAACAGCAGACGCAGCGCGTGCTCCTTATCGGGGTGGTTTTGCTCGAGGCGAAGACGCCCGTGCCCCCGCTCAAGCTTGCGCGCCTTTCGCGCCGTCGTCGCCATGCATGACCGGGAGCGTTCCTCGACGAGAGCGCGGTAGGCGTCGAATGACGCGAAAGCCCCCCAACGCACCTGGGGTGCTGGCTGCATTTCCCGAGGTAAGGCTGGCGCAGCTCCCTCGACGGTGACCAGGCCTCGTGCCACCCGGCGCAGGTAAGGCACTGGCCGCAGTTGTCCCTGTTCCGCCGCAGGCAGCGGTTCGAGGTAGTCGAGGAAACGGGCGTCGTGCACCACGCGCGCACCGTCGAGACACAGCACGCGAAAAGCGCATCCTTCGACGGCCACCTGCTCCACCCTGGCCTCGGAGCGAGGGAAGAACGATGCTGCGAACGCGGTGAGATAGGAGTCGCTGGAGAAAAAGTTCATGGCGTCGCACGTTGCACGTACGACGCCATGAGGGACTCACGCGAAGGCTGCTGCCTCTCAGGCAGCGTCGATCTTCTTCTTCCGCGGGCGCAGATTTGCCTGCAAGACACGCTTGCGCATACGAATCGACGCCGGGGTGACCTCCATGAGTTCATCCATGTCGATGAATTCCATGCACGCCTCGAGGGTCATCTTGCGAGGCGGGGTCAGCACCACATTCTCGTCTTTGCCCGCGGCGCGCACGTTGGTGAGTTTCTTCTCACGGCACACGTTGACGTCGATGTCGTTGTCCCTGCTGTGCTCGCCGATGATCATCCCCTCGTAGACCTCGGTGTTCTCAGGGATGAACAGCGCACCCCGCGGCTGCAAGTTGAAGAGCGCATAAGGCGTCGCGCGACCTTGCGACATGGAGATCATGCTGCCCGAGTTACGCGCCTCGACCTCGCCCTGGTAGGGCAACCATCCCGCGAAGTACGTCGACATGATGCCCTCGCCCCGGGTCAGGGTGAGGAAGTGGTTGCGGAACCCGATGAGCCCGCGGGTGGGCACACGGTATTCCACCCGCACCCGCCCACTCGAAGCCGAGCCCATGGACTCCATGGCACCGCCACGACGACCCAGCACCTCGGTGACCGCACCGACGGCGCTCTCGGGGATGTCGGCGACGACGCCCTCAACGGGCTCTTTCTTCTGGCCGTCGATCTCCTTCACGACGACCTCAGGACGGCTGACGCACATCTCGTAGCCTTCGCGGCGCATTTGTTCGATGAGCACAGCGAGCATCAGCTCGCCGCGCCCGACGACGCGGAAGCGATCGGGGCTCTCGGTCTCCTCGACGCGTAGCGACACGTTGCCCCGCAGTTCGCGGAAAAGTCGATCGCGCAGCTGTCGAGAAGTGACGTACTTGCCCTCCTTGCCACCGAAGGGCCCGTCGTTGATGGAGAACATCATAGCAACGGTCGGCTCGTCGACGGCGATGCGCGGGAGCGCCGGGGTATCCTCGCTCGACACGATGGTGTCACCGGGCTCGACCTCCTCGAGGCCCGCGATCTGCACAATGTCGCCCGCGCGCACTGAATCGACTTCGGCGCGACGTAGGCCCTCGAAGATGGCGAGCTGTACGGCGCGCCCACGCTCGAGCGAGCCGTCCTTGCCCCGACGGAAGATGTCGGCTTTCTTGGCAAGCTTGCCGCTGGTCACACGACCGATGGCGAGGCGGCCGACGTACTCGTCGTAGGAGATGGCGTTGACGAGCACCTGCAGCGGGCCCTCTTCGTCGGCGACGGGACCCGGGATCTGCTCGAGGATCGTCTGGAAGAGCGGCTGAAGGTCGAGTTTTCCCGCCTGCTGCGTCGACGCGGGGAGCTGCGCCTGCTCGGGTACATTGCCCATGGCCTCGCCCCGCACTGCCCACCCGTCGCGGGCGACGGCATAGATCACCGGGAACTCGAGCTGGGCATCGTCGGCGCCAAGGTCGATGAAGAGGTCGTAGACGAGCTGCAGCACCTCGGCCGGGCGCGCATCACCACGGTCGACCTTGTTGATGCATACGATGGGCTTCAGTCCATACTTCAGCGCCTTCTCGAGCACAAAGCGCGTCTGCGGCAACGGACCCTCGGCCGCGTCGACGAGGAGCAACACGCCGTCGACCATGCGAAGGGTCCGCTCGACCTCGCCACCGAAGTCGGCGTGACCTGGTGTGTCGACGATGTTGACGTGAACGTCACCGAGCCGGATGCCGGTGTTCTTCGCCATGATGGTGATACCGCGTTCGCGCTCTTGGTCCATGTTGTCCATGGCCCGTTCGGCGACCTGCTCGTTGGCGCGGAAGGTCCCTGCCTGCTTCAGCATGGCGTCGACGAGAGTGGTCTTGCCATGGTCGACGTGGGCGATGATGGCGATGTTGCGGATGTCCGGACGACGGGACGTCATGTGTGAGTATTCCTTACGTTTGGTGCACGTTACGTGGCGTGCCGAAACCGGGTCCGCAATAGGCACAGCGGCGGAGGCCGATTGCCGATGGCGGACAAAGTGAGGATGGCTGGTCCAAGATGGCGCGGTGCGTGTCCCTCTGGGGCCTCAGCGGGGGGGGGTATGGCGCAGCCTCACAACGCGCGCCCCGTCCCCCCCGAGGTGCCTCGGTGCTGACAAGTGCTCGATGACCAGGGGATGTTCGTCGAGCAGGCGCCACACCTCGGAGCTCAAAATCCCCTGCCCTTTGCCATGCACCACGAGCACCACCTCGGTTCGCGCGCGGGCCTCGGCTTCGATGAACACCCGGGTCCGCTCCAGGGCCCGGGTGCGGTCGTCCCCGTGGAGGTCGAGGGTGTTGGCAGGCTCTACCTCTCCCCGCTGCACGCGGCGGGCAAAGCGAGCGTCCGCGGCGCTGGGACGTCCGGCGGCACGGGGCTTGTGGCGCCCGACATCCTCTTTGGTCATGTCTCCCACCGCTTGGAGGAAGAGCGCTTGGTCGGACAGCTGCGGTCTTTTGACGGGTGACGACGACGCGCTCGTGCGGTCGTCGGTGCGATCGTATTTCTTGAGGATGGTCTCCCCGCCCTTGGGCAACTCCGCAAGGGCGCGGGCGAACAGTTCCTCGTCGGTGAGGGGCGCCGCGGGTGGCGCGGCCTCGACGGCGACAGGTGGGGGGACACCTTGGCCCCCCTTAGCCTTGGGCCTGTCTGGGCGAGCCACCGATGGCGCACGGCCGGTGG
>JBMTAX010000447.1:0-3496 GCA_049429145.1 Myxococcota bacterium | reverse complement strand
CGTCGAGCCCCTCCGCGAGCCCCATGCTCCGACGGTATTCTCGGTAGTGGGCGACAGCTCTCGGCGCGTCACCGAGGAGCTCATAGGTCCTCATGAGCCCGTGGTGCACTCGTGACGACCCGGGTGCGAGCAGGAGTGCCCCTTGAAATGCGTCAAGCGCGGCTCGACCGTCTCCTTTGGCGAGGTGAGCTTCCCCGAGGGTCAGGAGATCGATGAACGCGGGGGCTTCGATGGCGGGGACTCGCGGGTCCCGAAGCCCCTCCTCGAGAGCCTCCAGCTCCCGGCGGGCTGTGAGGTCGTCGGGGGCGAGGGCGAGCACTTGCTCGTAGTCGCGAATGGCATGCCCGGGTTTGCCACTCGAATGGAGTCGACGTGCCGAGGCGAGAAGGGCCCGTGCCGCGAGAGAGCGGGGGACCTGAGGCATCGCCGCGGCGTCGCTCTCGAGGTCATCCCCCGGCACCACGACGGGAGCAGTCCCGCGAGCCCCGCCCACGCGGGGCACGCGCCCACCCAGCTGGCGCAGCAGTCGACGGGCGCGGGCGACGAAGGGGGCTTCCTCGGGCCGCAGCTCGGCGCGAAGGTACTCTACGAGCCAGCGCTTCGCTTCTTCTCGTCGACCGGTGCGGAACGCGGTGTCCCCGAGCAGGAAGAGCGGGTAGGCTTCGTCTCCACGCGCAGTCGCTACCGACTCGAGGGGAGCCAGGGCCCGCTCCCCTTCTCCCATCTCCCGCAACGAAAGACCGCGTCGCAGGGCGGGGGCCTGTCCGAGGGCGCCCCCCTGGGCCAGGGCGCGAAACGAAGCTTCAGCCTCGGAAAACGAGCCATCGAGGTAGAGGTTCGATGCCTCGCAGTAGTACTTCATCGACCATCGACGTGCGGTGTCGTCGGCGATCGCCCTACAGGCCGGCGGTGGCGGGGCCTGCTGCAGCGTTGCACGTGCCTCCTTGGTGCCGCTGAGCTTGACCAAGCGCTGGGCCGCATCTTCCCGTCGAGGAATCTGAGCCTCCCCCAACTCTCGGAGTAAGTACGCTTCGTACCAGCGACGGGCTGCAGCGGGGTCGCGCGCCACCTCAGCGCTGCGACCCAACGAATAGAGGGGCTCGGTGTCATTGGGGTAAAGCTCGAGGTGACGTCCGAATGCGTCGCTGGCGTCGTCGTAGCGAGCCGCTTGGTGCAACGCGATGGCCTCGTTGAACAGCGCGACGGCGAATGCCGGCAGGAGGCGATGGGCTGCGCTGAAATGTTCCGCAGCATCATCGTAACGCTCCTGTCGATAGGCGATTTTTCCCTCGAACATCAGCTCCTGCACCCGCACTTCGTCAGCCCGAGCCGGCGTGGAGGTCGCCCCTGAGGGTGGTGCCACGAGCCAGAGGGACATCACGACGGCGAGCTGGGGCAGAGCACGGGATGCAAGATGTCGCACGATGGTTCCCTCACGACCACAAGGCGCTCCAGTGTAGCGCTTTGTGGTGCCCGCGTCGCAGCTCATGACGCCTCAGTCGTCTTCGTCGGGGAGGTAGATCGCGCCGCGACATTGAGCTGGGAGCGCCACCGGGCATTCGGTGAGGGCGTCGATTTCCGCTCGACAGTCGCGGTAGTCGTCGTCGATGCCTACCGCGTCCTCGCATGCGATCAGCTCGTCGAATAACCCGGTGCACCCAGCCTCGGTGGCGCCCTCGCAGAGGGCGCCTTGCTTGTCGCAGTAGGCATCCCGCAATTCACGGCATCGGGCGGGAGCCTCGGTATCCGCGCATGCAGCGAAGACGCTGAGCATTGCCACGATGGTCGGGCAGAAACGACAGACAAAGTTCACGATGGCGTCTCCTTCGGGAGGGGCTCGCTTCGACCAAAGGCACGTCTCAGATCTTCCAGCACCATGTACAACGCGGGCACGACAAACAGCGCGACCACAGTACCGAACAAGACCCCAAAGCCGAGGCTGATGGCCATGGGAATGAGAAAGCGTGCTTGGATCGACGTCTCAAAGATGATCGGCATCAGCCCAAAGAAGGTGGTCAGGGATGTCAACAGAATGGGCCGCAGCCGTCTGCTTCCCCCGCTCACCACGGCGTCGAGAGCACTCATGCCGCTGGCTCGGAAGCCATTGGTGGCATCGATCAGCACCAGCGAGTCGTTCACGATGACACCGGCGAGGGCGATGATGCCAAACATGCTGATCAGGCTCAGCTCGTACCCCATCACGAGGTGACCCAGCACCGCGCCTACGAAGCCGAGAGGAATCGCCGACATGACGATGATCGGCTGCGCGTAGCTGCGGAACGGGATGGCGAGCAGGGCAAAGATCACGAACATGGCGAACAGGAAGTTCTGACCGAGGGCCGCGAAGGTCTCCTGCTGATTCCGTTGTTGGCCAACGAGCTCAGCCTTGATGCCAGGGAAGCGTTCGCGCAGGCGCGGCAAGACCTCGGTGGTGAGGGTTTCGAGGATCGCTTGGTTCGATGCAACGCCGAGCGCGAGCTTCGCCGACACATTCACGACTCGACGACCGTCTTCCCGGTTGATCGAGGTCGGCGCTCGGCCTCGCTCGAAGCGAGCGACATAGCTCAGCGGAACGTGGGCACCCGCCGGCGTGCGGATGCGAAGTCGCTCGAGGTCAGCCTCACTCTGCCGTTCGTCACCAGCGAGGCGAATCATGACGCGCAGCTCGTCGCGACCCCTTTGTTCGCGCAAGGCCTCTGCGCCGAAGAAGCTACCGCGGAGTTGACGTGCGATGTCTGCGGCGGTGAGGCCTACGGTGCGCGCCATCGGCAACAGTTGAAAGTCGAGCTGCGGTTTGCCTGACGAATACTGGTTCTCGACGCTGGTGAGCTGAGAGAACGACCGTAACTCTTCCGCCAGATTCTCCGACGCATCTGCGATCACCTGCGTGCTCTCATGGCTGAGTTGTACTTCGACCGCAGCGCCTGCACCGGGCCCCGTGGAAGAGTTGAACACCAAGGATTCGAGCCCCGGTACGGGGGGAGTCTTCTTGCGCCAGGTGTCGGCGAAGTCGGCTGCGGAGAAGCTGCGCTGACCGCTAGGTACAAGGCTTACTTCGATGGTGAGCAGGTGGCTGCCGGTCTCCGCCGGAGCGAAGCCTCGCGGCGGCGACTCCCCGAGACGGGTAAACATGCCGCGAAAGTGCACCGAGCCCCCATGAACCTCTACCGCGTCCTGCGCCGACCGTTCGAGCGTGTCGCGCACACTCTTCGCGAGAGACTCTGGCGCGCCAAAAGGCAATCGTGCCGAAGCTGTCACTTGGTCGCTCTCGAGTTCGGGGAAGAAACTGAAGGGCACGATGCGACCCTTGATGAGCCCGACCCCCAAAAGCAACGACGCCAACGCAAGCGCTACCGTCGCATAGCGCCACCGCAAGGCAAACTTGAGCGCCGGCTCATAGTCTCGGCGAGTGAAGCGTTCGAGACGTCCGCCAAAGTACTGGTGTACCCGACCGAGCGACCTCGCGAAGCCAGACGTGGGCTCGGGTTTCAAGTGG
>JBMTAX010000446.1:0-3497 GCA_049429145.1 Myxococcota bacterium | reverse complement strand
TATCTGGCGCCCCATCACCATCGGTATCGATATTCACCCCCATCTCGCTGCCGTCGCCCTCCCATTCATCGACCAGAATTTCGGTGCTGCCATCGTCCGATACGGGAACCTGCCCGGTGAAGACATCCTCGCGCTCACCATCGCCATCCGAGATGGTAATCTTGACGGCAACGGTTTCTTCGTCAGAAGGATCCCCGTCGTCGTCAAGATCCACTTCGATCACAGGATTTCCCGATTCCTCATCAATCGCAATACTGAGTTCGTCACAGCCCTCCTCTGGGATTGTAATCTCGATTTGAATCTCTTCCCCAGAGGCCGTGGTAATATTCACCGTAACAATCTGACCGCCATCAAGCGTACTCTGCTCTTGGTCATCGAACGGAGGTTCATAGCGGACGCCGTTGGATTCAGGGTCGACATCTAGATTTCCCTCTTCGCCTTCTTCGAGGTCCAGGTTGGCAATGGTGACCGATACTGCGTCACTGAAGAGATGAACCTCTTGGTCTTCCTCCTGAGCTTTGGTGCCAGAGGGCGCGACCCGCACTGAAACCTCGCCTTCGGGCACATTGACGACGACGGATGTGTCATCCTGGACGTTCTCGGCACTGAAGACAGGGCTCACGGAGGAACCAGGAATGTCCGTGTAAATGCGCCCCTGACGCTCACCGGCCACATTGCCACTTTCATCAGCTACCGTCACCTCTACGCCTGCGCTTCCAAAGACCTGTTGCATCGCGGCTTCCCCGGTGCCCTCATCACAGAAGGCACAGGGGTGACGACCGAGACGAGGCTCTAGCGCCGCGAGATAGAGGGGGTTTCCATTGTCGGCGTTACCTACGTAGACAGCGCTGCATTCTTCGGGGTTAATCGACGCTTCATAACGCCACTCACCGAGTTTAGTGTTGACGTGTAGCTGCCGCTCCTCACCCGGATAGTTGTTATCGTATAGGTAAATAATATACTGCCCCTCCGCGGTTCCGGGTCCCACAGCGATGGGCAGCACTGCATGGCCTCCCGTAAGCCGTCCGTTCTCGTCGATGCGTGCGATGCCAAGTCGGTACATGGTGGGCGATTCTTGGCTGAAAGATTCTGCGAGAGCGCGAATCGCCGATTCCGCACCGAGCACGGACGTGCTGGTGGCCACAACGTCGCGCAAATATTGAGTCATGAACCAGTAGGCAATCTCACTGCCGAGCGGCCTATTGTCGTCGATGTCCATCGCTGCTGCGACCTCGCCACCGAGTTCGTCGGGCATCACATCGCCCTTGTAGAGATGCCCAGCGAGCAATGCGAAGCCTTCGCAGCGACCTCCGCGCATGGCTTCATTCACCGACTTCATGTACTCTTTGGCGACTGGGCGGAGCTTGCAGGTCGCGGAGTCTCCTTTGCATACGGCTTCTTTTCCGTGCAGGCGAACCAGCAGCTCTTCGTTGATGCGCGATTTCGCACTATTGCCACCGAAGTTCGCAAAGCGGAACGCGTGGTCTTCCATGGTGAAGCCGCTGTCGATGCGCGTTGTGGGCAAGGGAGAGGGCGGCGGCTCACAGGAGCAAGCTTGACCCAAAGCTGCGAGAAGAAACGGAATGGCGCGCGCGGTTAGACTGCTTTTTTTCACGGGAATCTCCACGAGCGGAGCTTTGAGCGAAGAACACCAGTCGGAGGAATGGAAGCTTGGGATACTTCGTATCTACCCGCGCCGAATCGTGCGATGACCCCGAGCACGATTCAATGCGAAGAGCAGACCGACCAGGGCCAGAGAAGGCTCTGCGTGTGAGCCGTTCGATCCTCCGGCGACATGGAGCGCGGAACAACTGCTTCCCTCTCCGGGCGCGGGGGTGGGCTCAGGCTTGATGATGGGGCCATCGGTGGACGGATCACCAGATTCGCAGCCGAGCTCCTCGAGACCCGTGTAGCAATACTCACATGTCTCGTCGAAGCACCCATCCTCCCCGCAACCGCCGTCACCACAATCAGGGTCTATCGCCCCACAGCCACAGTCGCATCCGTCGCCGACGCCATAATAGTAGGGGTTGCAACCCCAGTCCGGCGGCAGGTCGAGCGGAGCAAACCCATCTAGACATGCTCGGGATTTCGTCACGGTGAGATCAGCCACCTGGTTGGCTTCTGCCGCGCATCCTGCACGGGCGGCAAGCTCGTCGCAAGAGAGCCCCAACAGGCACTGGTATCGTGATTCGAGCGCCGCGAGCAGCGCGGCACAATCTGGATGCTCGACCTTGGCCACCGCCTCGAGGTTCGGGCCGCTGGCGATACAGGCTTCAAGCTCTGCGGAGGAGGAAAGACCGCACGTGATCAATCTCTCACAATGAGCGGCCACCAACGCCGCTCCACTTGTCTCTCCATCTTGTGCCCATGCGTGTTGTGTGCACAAGGTGAGAAGGAGAATGGCGAAAGGGTGAGGTCGCATGAGCGGTAATACCGCGCGGAGCATCCCATCGTCTACCGTGTTGGTTTTTTTGGCCTGGGCCTCACCGAAGTCCAGTCGGCTCGTGGAGATTCCGTGGAGCTCACCCTTAACCGCTACCACTTGCGCCTGCGGCGTGTCGCGGAACGAGACATCGAAGTCATTCGGCAAGGGCGAAACATGGAGCACGTGCGAGGCCAGCACGTGCATCAAGAGCTCATCACCGAGGCGCAACAGGCGCGCTGGTTCGCATCCATTCAAAATGAGCGAAACTATTTCTTCGTGATAGAGCGCGCAGCAGACCGAGTAGGTCTTGTGTATGTGAAAGATTTTACTGCAGCCATGGACACCTCTGGCTGCGGCGTCTTCCTATGGGACACCGAGTCTTTGGGTAGCCGAGTACCACTGCTCGCCGTCTTGACGGTGCTCGACTTTTTCTTCGGGGAGCTCGGAGGCGGGGGCACCGAATCGGTGGTGCTACGAAGCAACCGGGCTGCGATGCGGATGAATGAGTTCTTTGGCTTCGCCTTCGAAGAGGGTCCTTCTCCTGAGCTCGTCCGCATTCGCATGACCAAAGAGCGGTATGCCCAGCACCGCCAGCGCCTGCTGCAATTCGCTCGTCGGTTGATCAAAGACCGGAGCGCGCGTGACCTCGTCGTCTTGGGTGCGCCGAATCCAATGCAGTTCGATGTGATAAACGCGCTCTTCGCTCAGGGCTCTGAGGTGGGGTTACCGTGCAGGGCGGCCGACGACGTTGCTCCGTCGTCGACACCAGCTGGCGATGTGAACGTCTGCACTTGAAGCAAGATGTGCCGGGTACCTCGACCCGGGCGTAGTGGCCCGCAGGCGCAGCCGCTTCGTCGTCGTGCGAGAGCGTCAACATAGATGCGTCGTGACGGGCTGCAGGCCCTCAGCAGAGAGAGACATCGTCGAGCTTCGTCGATAGGCGTACCCGGCTCGTTCCCGGGCGGGCCTGTTTCCACATCGTCTTCTCGTCGAGCAAAGCGCTCTCGCGGCCTCCCACCCAAGGCCGCAGGCAGCCAACAACCCGCAGGAGCATGCTATGGCCCCCGCT
>JBMTAX010000445.1:0-3522 GCA_049429145.1 Myxococcota bacterium | reverse complement strand
GGCGGCAGCGAGCGCCTTGCCTGCGCGCTGAGATCGTGGCGATGCCCGCGGGGGAAGCGGTGGCCGCCTGTGTGGCGGCGCAGCCTCAGTAGGGTCCCTCGGCGGTGGTCTGGTGCCAGAAGGGAGCAGAGGACGCCTGCTGCAGGCGCAGCCCTAGGGGGGAGCTCGTGCCCGCCGGACGCTGCTGTCCCGCTTTTGGGGCGCCGTCGCCCGCGGCCTTGTCGAAGATGCCTTGAAGCTGGGACGTCTTGAGGTTTGACAGGAGGCTCTCCAGCCCTTTGGCCCACTCGGCCTGCAGGACGTCTTGCACGGCGGCAGCGGGCATCCCGGGCACCGATTGCTGCACCGACTGCACGAACGCGGCTCGGTCTTTCGTCGGGATGGCAGCGAAGTCACCGGCGCCGCGGTCATCGAGCTGCGCCTTGGCGGCCTGCAGGGTGTGAAGCTGGACCTGGCTGCGGGGGATGCGGTCGACCATGGCGAAGTCCTCCGAGGCGTGCGTCGCTCTGGGCTGACGCGGGGTGCGTGACAGGGGAGGTATCGGCGAGGGCCCCCAGGGGTTGTGTGCAGAGGTGCGACTATGGTCACAAGTTGGACAAACTGAGCAAGAGGGTCACATGTCCGGCCGCTCCCGGGTGCGGGCACCCCGTCCGCGATCCCGGTGGGTCGCAACTACCCCGCCGCCGCCCGCGTGCTGGGACTTTTGCCACGGGTGCTGACCGTGCCGCTGCCATTCTGTCGCTCGCGGCGGCCAACTCATCTCGCTGCTTGAGCCGTAGCCCGAACGCCTGACGGCCTCCAGCAGAGGCTCGTACCGGGAAATGCTGGCCGGAGAACGAGACGTAGCTGTCTGCGAGAACGCCTCTGCCCATGACCTCAAGAGCGTCCTGCTGCCCCGTGCAAAACGACCAGCGCCGCCCGTGTCGCCGCTCCTGCAACCGCCTCTTGGCAACGACCGATGGAGGGAGTGCCCCCCTTCCTATTTGCTTACCGGACTGGGTTCAGATCGACCGGCAACGATTCACGGTGCCTGCACCTGTCGCAGGATTGTGTCCATCTGGTCGGCAATCCCACCCCAGTGCTCGACGAATTTCCCGTCGACGATGCGGATCATGTCCATGCCACTGACGGTGATCTTCCGCTGCGAGGGCTTCACGCCGAACAGCTCACCCTTGTGCGTACCGGTGATCGTCCAGCGCAACACGGCGAACTCGCCATCCACGAAGAGGGCGTCTTCGTGCGAGGTCAGATCGGGGAAGGCAGTCCGCAACGCCGGCAACAGGTTCTTTTGCGGCTCGCCGCTCCGCGGATCGGGAAACGGCGTCGCGTGCGAGTTGAACCCCGCGCCGAGAAAATCCTTCGCGCGCGAAAGCTGCCCCTGTTCCCAGACGAGCACGTGATAGTCGTGCAATGCGTCCTTCGCCTTGCGCTCGCCGACTGTTTCGCGCAGCGCCGCGACGACGGCGTCGGAAAACGCCGCCGCCGACTGCGGCTGCTGTCCAGTGATCCGGTTGCCGTCCCGCTCGACGTGCGCCGTGAACGGCTCGGCCGCTCGGTACAGCCCGCCAGCCTTGACCAGCGCGTCCTCGACCGTGCTCGGAAGCACCGTGCGCGCCACGTTCACCCGATCCTGCTCCGCGTTGCTGAACCCGGTGACCGTGCGCCCAGCGACCAACGGCGTTCCGTCGGCGAGCTTTACCTGGCCGAGTGCGCTCGAGCCGTGGCAGAGCGCGCCCACGATCCCGCCGCGTCGCCACACCGACGCCGCGATGGCCTGCACCGACGGATCATGGGGGAAATCGAAGGACGCTCCGCTACCGCCGACGAAGATTACGGCGTCATAGGCGACGTCAGAGACATCGGCGAGCTTCTTTGTCTCGTCGAAGAGCTTGCGATGGGCAGCGACGGCGAGAAACGTGCGTCCGAATTCGAATCCCTTCGCCATTCCCGCGGGGTTGCGCGGATCCGATTTCGGGTCCATCGGCGCCGCGTCGCCGCGGATGCTGGCCACATCGACAACGACACCTGCCTCCACGAGGGCCGCGTAGGGAACGATGGCTTCCTGCGCGACGAACCCGGTTGGAGTTTTGCCATCTGGAAAACGGGCCGTGCTCGTCAGTACGAGCAGGGCGCGCTTCGGCGCCGCGATGGCGACGGGCGACGACGGCGACGGGGTCACGGCGGGTGAGGACGCCCCGGCGGCCGCCGCAAGCAATGCAGCGACGAGCGTGAGGCTCACGCCGCACCGCCCGATTTATGGAAAGCCCACGACGAGTTCAACTCCGCCGGACGATCCTCTTCCCTGGGCTCGGCGGTGATCTTCGAGCCCTTGCCGAAGAGCAAGGTCGTGCCGTTGATTTTGTAGATGTCGAGGTTGACGCCGTTGTTCGGCACCGCGAACCCCTGGCACGCCAGTCCGATCACATTCGTCTCCGCATTGGCGGCCCAATCTGATTTCCCACAATAGCCAAAGCCCGACCACTTCGTGGCCTGCTCCTCGGTCAGCGCCGTCGCGGTGAACGAATCGAAATGCACGTCGATCTTCGTCGCACCCGCCAGTCCCGCGCCGGCGATCGTTGAGTGGCCGCTCCACTTGTTCACCGCCACCGGTGTCGTGCAGGCGCCGTCGGCGTAGGCCGTGTACGTGCCTTTCAGTGTCAGTCCGCTGTATGCAAGGGTCGTGATCGATTTGTTGCCGCAGGCCGTCGTCCACACTCCGTTCAATTCCGAACCATCCGAGATGGGCGCGCTCGACGTCGTTGCGCAGGCAGAGGTGACAAGAGCGACGAGCGACACTGAGCGAAGGTTGAGTTTCTGGAACACTGGTTTCTCCAGGGAAGTGGTACAGCCAGCTTTCGCGGCTGGGTTCACATCGCATCCTGCGACGAACCTGGGACATTATAGTCGACGGCAGAAAACAGCTAAAACCGCGGCTGGCAGCGGCTCCTTGCGGGCTGCGCGACGGTGGGAGCACCGCACGCCGAGCACGTCGAGCACATGTGCGGCACGGGATAGCTGAAGTGGGGCGGCCATCGAGCCCGTCGTGCCCCATCGCGCTATACGGACCTTCGGGAGTACATGGGGCTGCCAATCCGTTGGCTCCATGCACACCAGGATGCGTCGTCTGTCGCGTGGTACCACGCTCGGCGCGTCAGAGTGACAGCGCATCGGAAAAAGAAACGCGCACGATTTCAAAGAGCGTCGCGTCACCGTCGGAGGCGAGCGCTCCCGTTCGCAGATAAAGGCTACGCGCGGGCGAGCGGACGCGAGAGACCCTCGAGGCGCCCATCGACGTCGTGCACACCATCGCGAGCGGGCGGGACCCCGTCAGCTACCCGTGCAGTAGCTTTCGAACACGGTGACGGGGCTGCGCGTCGTGTCCACGCCGCCGCTCTCGTCCACCGGTAGCATGGCGGCGCCGAAGAATTCCCAGAACGTCGTGTCGAGCCGCAGCCCGCACGCGCGCCTGCCCTCGCGGGAGACCGTCAGCACGCCGAGCGGCCGCCCGCCGGGCCCTCGCAC
>JBMTAX010000444.1:0-3532 GCA_049429145.1 Myxococcota bacterium | reverse complement strand
TGCGTCACGACCGCACGAGCGCGCTCATCGACGAGAGTGGTGTCGAGATGTTCGAAGCGGATCAGGAGCGCGTCGCCGATGGAGATTAGCGCACCCTCGTCGTGCTCGACGTTGATGCGCTCGTCATGCAGTTGCGGATCCTCTGCGAAAAGGTTCGGCAACAGCGCATAAAGGTCATCGCTGTGGCGCGTCCCCGCCAGCTTTGCGAGGGGACTTTGCAGCCGCCTGACCCACGGGGACACGAGGTCATGCAGGCGTTCCGTTGCGCCCGCGACGACAAAGAGGGGGCCGCCCCTGTCGCTCCGACCACGAAATGCCGCCTCGACGGGCGCGGTCCCCGCCGCGGCCCCCATCGGGGAGCGCACCGAGCGGTTCGGTCCAGCCACATAGAGGCGCTGCAGGAGGGCCTCTGCGGTGTCGCGGTCACCCACGCACTCCATCCGGTCGACGACCTCGAGCGGGGGACACCCGAGCGCCGCGGCAACCTTCGGCAAGAGTGGCCCCTCTGCCCCTTCGGCGGCGAGCCGTTGCAGCTTGGCACTTTCTGTCGCCACGCCCAGCATGAGGGCCAGGGCGTCGCCAGGGCCCTCGAGGCCAGGGGGCACGAGCAGGGTCACGGCATCGTCGCCTCTGGGCGCCAAAAACGGCGTTGCGCGGACCACACTGCGTTGCAGCTCGAGCACTCGCGCCCCCCAAAGTTCCTCACCCATGCCTCGGACGGCCCCCAGGAACTCGAGGTCGAGACTGTGTGCTCCGGCAGCTGCGTGTCCGGCGGGACGGAGTGAGGCATAACTCGCGAGAAGCGGCGCCGTGTGCACCTCGTGCCCTTGGCTGAGCCGCTCGGCTGCTTCACACAGCACGCTGAGCGCGCGCAGGGCGTCACCTATCGATTCTGACAAGGCTTGACCCCTGCAACGCTCCCTGGCGATGGTCTTGACGTAGTCACCAGCCTAGCGAGGCGAACGGTGTTTGGTCGAGTAAGGAGTCCGTGATGAGCGAAACCGTGGGTGTCCTGGGAGCTGGGTCCTTCGGGACGGCGTTGGCCAAGTTGCTCGCAGAGGGCGGCCATCGTGTTCGTCTGTGGGCGCGTGATGCGGAGGTGGTGCGCTCGATCAACGAAGACCATCGACATCCGCGACGGCTGCGTGAGGTTCAGCTTCCGCCCGGCCTCGTCGCTACGAGCGAGCTCGAGGAGACTTTACACGGTGCGAGTCTCGTCGTCTCTGGCATCCCCACGGTGGCTTTGCGCGAGGTGTGGAACCAGGCCACCCCGTTTCTGGGCGAGCAGACCGTCGTGCTCAGCGCGACGAAGGGCATCGAGAACGAGACCTTGATGCTCATCAGTGATCTCCTGAAGGACGTGCTGCCGAGCTCAGCACACCACCGGCTCTCGTATTTGTCAGGGCCGTCTTTTGCGCTCGAGTTGTGTCGACGTCTTCCGACGGCGGTGACCGTCGCGGCCGAGGAAGAGCAGGTCGCTGAGCAGGTGCAGCGCATCATCAGCACCGATTACTTTCGGGCCTACACCACCACCGACGTCATCGGCGTGGAATTGGGGGGGGCGCTGAAGAACGTCATCGCCATCGCCGCCGGCGCTGCCGATGGGCTCGGCTTCGGACTCAACACAAGGGCCGCGCTGATGACGCGAGGGCTCGCCGAGATATCCCGCCTCGCCGTCAAGATGGGGGCACGCCCGCTCACCCTGGCGGGTCTCGCAGGGATGGGTGACCTCGTGCTCACCTGCACCGGCAGCCTCTCTCGAAACCGCAGTGTGGGCGTGCAGCTCGGGCAAGGCAAGACGCTGGCCGAAGCCCTTGCGGACATCGGCGAGGTGGCCGAGGGGGTGAATACGGCGCGGGCGGTGAAGGCGCTTTGTCGTCGAGAGTCCGTGGAGATGCCGCTGTCTGAGGGAGTGTATGCGATGCTCTTCGATGGCATGGACGCTCGGGAGTTGGTGTACGCATTGATGGGGCGGCGCTTGAAAGCAGAGGACTAAACGCCGCACAAATGCAGCGGTGTGCTTGCCGGAGAACGTGCACTCCGCGTCGTGCAGAAAGCTTGCTACACTGTTAGATGATGCGCCGCCCCGCCGTCACCTTGTTCGTCGCTGCTGCCCTGAACGTAGTCCTGTGGCTCATGCCTTTTGGGCGTGTCATCGCGCTTCCCTTGCTCTGGTGGTCCACGCTCGCCCATGAGGCCGGCCATGGGCTTGCTGCCGTGGTCGTCGGCGGGACGTGGGAGAAGCTTCAGCTCTTCATCGACGGCAGCGGCGTCGCAACGAGCCGCTATGACTCTCGCTCTGACGCGATCGTGGCCCTCGGAGGGCTCGTGGGACCCGCTGCCGGAGCGTTCGCCCTGTTCCTCGCTGGGGCGTTTCAGCGTCCGGCGCGACTCGCGCTTGCCGTGCTCGGGGGCGCCGTACTCGCGCTGCTGCCAACGGTGGCGAGCGGATGGTTTACGGTGGTCTTCATCCTGGGTGCAGGCGGAGTGTTGTGCCTCATCTCTGCGCGGGCGTCGACGACAACTGCCCAGGTTGGGCTGCTGTTCCTGGCGGTACAGCTTGCCCTCAGCGTCTTCTCTCGCGCTGACTATCTCTTCACCGCGACCGCGGTCACGGGGGCAGGCACCTTCCCCTCCGACATCGCCAAGGTCGCAAGTCAGCTCGGGGGCAGCTACGTCGTATGGGGGGTATGCGTCGCGGCCGTATCGGTGCTGGTGTTGGTCTGCGGCCTCGCCTCCCTGTTCCTGGTCGATCGCATCACAGTGGTGTGGGAGCGCTTTCGCGGGCGCCTGTCCCCTCGACATGGCGGTGACGGGCCTGCGATGCGTGACTGACTTGAGACGAGGGCGAAAGGTCCGTCCCTGACGACTTTGCACCACGAGCACGTACGTACCGCAGGTTTTCCCCTACTGTGGTGCATTGTCACGGCTCCCCTCGTCGTGAAGGCAGAAATGGCGAGCACCGCGGACACAGCGGGGGCCTACCGACACGAATCGGGGGCAGCATCACTGTTCAGCAAACCATGGTCGGCTTCGAACCCCATTCGTCGACCGCGCTGCTTGTCGTCTCCGGCATGGGTGTGAACCCAAGCGCAGGCCGATGTGGAGACCTACGTCACTGCACGTAGATGGCGTTCGCGTAGACCCACACGTGGTCTTCTTCGAGCACCGTAAACTGATCGTCACCGAGGAAGTCCCGCAGGTGGAATGGGATGATCCTCACCTCGGCCCGATAGGCGCCCGGTTCTGTCGGCCTAAACGAGAGGTCTCCGTCGTCGGAGGAGGCCACTTCATCCCAGCCATCGGTGCGTGCTTTCAGGACGCGGGTGATGACTTGCGGCGGCTCGGCGCCGGGGTCAAGGGCCTGTACCCGGGGTCGTTTCACGACGAGAGAATGAAGCTCGGCGAGGCTCACTTCGCCTCCCATCTCCACGATGTCTGTGCCCGCTACGGCGTGAAAGTCGAAGCCGAGAGGGTAACCGAACATCTCGAAAGCGCCGTAGAGCCGGCGTGCCCGCAGGGCCTCTTTGAG
>JBMTAX010000443.1:0-3554 GCA_049429145.1 Myxococcota bacterium | reverse complement strand
CGCCGCTGGGCGTGGTCCGTCGGCCCGCGCTAGCACCGCCGGCGGGAAGGCGTCCAACAGGCCCACCACAAGGCCAGCATCCAGCGGGGAGGGCACACGCGGCCTGATCCAGCCGCCAAACCATGCCTCTGGCGATCCGCTCCACGGGAGGTGCCCGAGACAAGGGCGGTATTCGAAGTGCTGGCAAAAGGCTGGCATCGCGGGTGTGTCGAGCACCGGGGTGTCCTCGAGCGCGGGCACGCGGGGGCCGGGGCCTGCACGGAATGTCAGCGCGCTCGCCCTCGCCGCCCCAAACGTCGCCGTGGCCACACCGATGACCTCTCCCTTTGCGAACGCGCGCGCACTCGTATGACAGACCAACGCCCCTGCGCGTTCGAGGCGAACCTCTACCTCGTGCACGCCCGCAGGCACGGGCGCGCAGAAGTGAACGTGGAGGCCTCGAGGGAGGCGGCGCGGGTCGTCGACGACAACGCCCATGCTACTCAGCAACGCGGCCGCGAGAACGCCCCCGTAGGCTCCCTTGCCTTGGAACCACGAGGCGTCGACCTGGAAGGTTGTCACCGCTGCATGACCGCGGTGCTCGAGGAGCGTCGGTCGGGTCACAGCCGCGAAAGAGCCCAGCGACGACATCACCTTCCTCGGCGGTGGGGCGGCCGGGCGACCTCAGGCTGCGAGTAGTCTCTCATCTTGCGAGGTCCCGCAGCACCTCGTCGAGGTGAGTCGACGGATTCACCTTCGGATAAACCAGCATCACTCGTCCTTCCTCATCGAGGACGTAGCTGATGCGTGCTGCATATCCGTCGGACGCCGTCTTGGCCGCGCCGTAGGCGAGACCCATGACCCTGTCGGTGTCGCACAACAGTCGGAAGGGGAAGTCGAACTTCTCCCGGAATGCCTTATTCTCCGCGGGGGTGTCGAAACTCACCCCGAGGACGACGAGGCCGGTGGCGGTGACCTCGTCGAATCGGTCGCGCAACGCGCAACCCTGGATCGTTCAACCCGGGGTGTCGGCCTTCGGGTAGAACCACAAAAGCACTTTTTTTCCCCGCAGCTCCTCGAGGGTCACGGGGGTAGCTTCTTCGTCGGTTACCGAGAACGACGGGGCCTTCTCTCCGCGCTGCAACATGGTGGAGCCTCCGGGCGAGCGAGTGGACTCTTCTCGAGTACCTTATGCGATGCCACACCTTTGGGAAAGGTGCTCCAGTCGCCAACGCCTCGAGTGCTTCGATGTCCTCCCTGTGACTACATCTGACGACGTCAAGGGCAGAGGGTTGCCGAGCGCGCGCTGGTGCGGCACTCCAAAAATATGCGTGGGGAAACAAAGCGCTCGGATCGCCTGTGGCACGAACGAACGTCGTTGTGGGCCTCGTGTCTCGTCATTGTCGTCGTGGCCTCGTCGTGCACAAAGACAAAGTCTGCCGAACCTCTACAAGGTCAGACCGCGACCGCGACGGCCGCTGGCACGTCGAGCGCACAGAAGAAGCGCCTCATCCTCGCCACCAACTCCGAGCCTGACACCCTCGATCCCGTGTTCGCAGAGATGGCCGTCTCGTCGGAGATACGCTTTCTCGGTCAGCGCGAACTCACCATGTACAACGACAAATGGGAGCTCGTGCCCGATCTCGCCGAGGAGGTACCGAGCCTACAAAATGGTCTCGTCAAAACCATCGAGGTCGTCGATGCAAACGGGGAAGTGGGGCGGCAACTTCAAGTCACCTGGCGCATTCGCAAGGACGCGCTGTGGGAAGACGGTGTGCCTGTCACCGGTGATGATTTTGTGTTCGCGTGGCAGGTGACGATGGATCCGACCCAAGAGATTACCGAGCGGGATCTCCCTGAGCGGGTCGCCAAGATGGAGGTCAACGGGGAGGACCGCAAGACCTTGGTGGTGACCTGGAAGGCGGAGTACGCCTTCTTCGACCAGTATCGAGTGCATCATGCGTACCCTGCGCACCTCTTGCGAGAACGCTACCAGCGACCCGATGGCACGACGGTGAACCTCAAGAATGATCGCTACGGCCAGCGGCCTCTCAGCAATGGACCCTTCCAATTCCTCGAGTGGGTGCCAGGCCAATACATTACCTATGTGCGCAATGATCGCTACCACACGCCCGCGCAACTCGACGCGGTCACCGTTCGCTTCATTCCGAACAACCTCGCCCTCGAGTCAGCGCTGATCGCCGGCGATATCGATGGAATCTTGCCCATGGGTGGCCTGACTGTTCCCGAGGTGGAAGATTTGCGGGCGCGCAAGGGTGACGCGTTCACCTACCATTCTGTGCCTGGCCTTGTGTGGAGCCACATCGACTTCAACCTCGACGATGAGATTTTACGAGACGTTCGCGTACGGCGCGCCATCGCGCACGCCATCGACCGCCAGGGCCTCATCGACCAGCTCTACGGGGGCAAATACACGCTCGCTCACACGTTCTTGCCCCCGCGGCATTGGGGGTACAAAGCTGACGTCGCCCAGATCGCGTATGACCCCGCCCGCACCGCTGCCTTGCTCGACGAGGCGGGCTGGAGGCGTCGCTCCCCCGAGGCCACGCGAACCAATGCCCAAGGGCAGAAGTTGCGGCTGACGATCAACGCGGTATCGGGCATCAAAGAGATCGAGCAGTTTCAGCAAGTCCTGCAATCGGAGCTGCGCCAGCTCGGTGTCGAGCTCGCCATCGACAACAAACCTGCGAAGGTGTTTTTCGGGGAACTCGCGCGCTACCGCAAGTTGCCGCAGCTGTCGTTTTACGCCTGGGTGATGGACCCCTCGAGCTGGGGACACACGCTCTGGCAGAGCGATATGATTCCCTCCGAGGACAACGCGTGGGCCGGCCAGAACTACCCAGGTTGGCGTAACGACGAGGTCACCCGCCTCCTCGAGGCGATCCCTGCTGAACTCGACGCTGCCCGCAGGCGAGAGCTCCTCGCACGAGTGCAAGACCTCTACGTCGAGGAGCTCCCTGCCATTCCCATGTATTTCCGCCCAGTGGTGGCGGTGACGCGCCCTGCGGTGCAGGGCTTCTCCCCTACGGGCACGCAGACCCCCGCGGCATGGAACGCTCACGGTTGGAGCCTCGCCGCACAGTGAGCGTCCTGCCGAGGGCGCGCGGCTGTTACGAATAGGTGGCGCCGAAGTCAGTGGCGACGAGTCCACGACCCGCGAAGCGACTTGACCACTCCTCGGGGGAAAATGCATTGGCGACGGTGGGGTAGCGGGCTTCGAGGTCTGCGATGGCGCTAGGGGCGAGAGGCCCATTGCCGACGAGCACACGCTCATTCTCGAAAGCTCTGCGCGTCGAGGCAGGGACCCCTTGCGCGAGCACATGCCCGACGAAGAAGCGCAGGGCTGGCCCATAGACGCTCCCGTCCACCACCGGTGACGCCTCGCCCGCAAGCAGGTCATCGATGATGTCATGACGAGGGGCGAAGAGCTGGCGCGGCACCGCAGCGGTCTCGTTCACGGGCAGCCCTTGCACTTTCTCGAGCCGGGGGTCGTCAGCCATGATGGCAGTCAGCACCTTGCCGTCGTCGCCGGCCTCGTCCTGCATCTTGAGCAT
>JBMTAX010000442.1:0-3555 GCA_049429145.1 Myxococcota bacterium | reverse complement strand
GTCGTTCCACGGGGCCTCCTGCCGACGAGAAAAAGCTGAGACGAATCAGGGTACTCGAACAGGGGACGAACAAGACAGACCGGCTGACTTCCCCCTCAGGCACCGCCCAGCGGATCTCGCAAGACGAGGGCCTGCCCCCGACCTGGGCCGGTGCTCAAAATGCACAGCTCCACCTGCAGGCTCTTCGCGATCCAATCGACATAGGCACGGGCCGCTTGGGGCAGATCGTCGAGGGAAGAGAGCGTTTCGGGGATCGCGGGGAACCCAGGAAAGTCCTGATAGACGGGCACCACACGTTCGAGCACACGCGGGTCGTGGGGCATCGACTCGATGCGGGTGCCGTCTACCTCGTAAGCGACACACGCGCGAACCGTGTCAAGACCACCGAGAACGTCGAGTTTCGTGAGCGCCAGCTGCTGGATACCGTTGACGCGTACCGCATAACGTAGCTGTACGAGGTCGAGCCATCCGCAGCGCCGCGACCTGCCCGTCGTCGCACCGAACTCTGCGCCAGTGGCCCGCAGTCGCTCGCCCATCTCGTCGTTCAGCTCCGTCGGAAAGGGCCCCTCGCCCACCCGTGTGGTGTAGGCCTTCGCGACGCCCACGATGGTACCAAGACACGAAGGGCCGAGACCGCTGCCTACTGCCGCGTGTCCCGCGGCACAGTTCGATGATGTCACGTACGGATAGGTGCCGTGATCAACGTCGAGCATGGTCCCTTGTGCACCCTCAAACAACACTCGTTTCCCGGCATCGATCGCGGCTTGCAGGTACTCACCAGCATCGCGCACATAAGGCTTCAACCGCTGCCCATGGGCTGCCACGCGTTCGATCATCTGCTCGAGCTCTTCGCCGCTGAAGGGGGCCGCGTCGAGGGCCTCGAGCAGGCTGTTCGCATACATCACCCCAGCTCGTAAGGCCTCCGCGACCCTCTCCCGCTCAAGCAGATCGTGGACGCGCAAGCCACGCCGCGCCACCTTGTCCTCGTAGGTGGGCCCAATGCCTCTGCCCGAGGTGCCGATCTTGGCGTGTCCTGCCGCGGCCTCGCGGGCAGCGTCGACGCGCTTGTGATAGGGAAGAATGACGTGAGCGCAGTCAGAGATGACGAAGTTCTCTGGTACCGGCATCAGCCCGCGCGTCTCCAGCATCTCCATCTCTTGGAGCAACACCTCGGGGTCTATGACGACGCCGTTGCCGATGACGCACGAGGTGCCGCGATGAAGAATGCCAGACGGCACGAGGTGTAAGACCGTGCGCACACCTTCTACGACGAGGGTGTGCCCCGCATTGTTGCCACCTTGGTAGCGCACCACGACGTCGGCACGCTCCGCGAGGAGGTCGACGATCTTCCCTTTGCCCTCGTCGCCCCACTGAGCTCCGACGCACACTGCATTCCCGCGCCTCGACCCATGCTCCGTCATCATCTACCTCGACGCTACGCCTTGTGACTGACCGTTCTTCACACCCTCGAGTTATCGCCTCTTGCCCGTGGGGGCGAGCTTTTTACTTGCGAAGTATGCCCGCCTCGACGGTTCAAGGTTCAAGACGCACATCACGCCGCTGTCCCCGGCGTACCGTGACGGCGCGCGCGGCCTTGCGCCCCGTGCGGGGGTCACGAGCCTCCACCCGATGCTTTCCGGCCGGGAGTTGGAGGTCCTGTACCGGTGTCTTCCCCACGCGTCGGCCATCGACTCTGATCTCGAGCCCCTGCCTCGCCTGGATACGAATCTTTCCGGTGGAGGGCGTCGCCGCAGTGGTCGACTTGGGGGCCGTCCCTGCCGGGGGGGCAATCTCGTCAACAACCAAAGCCGAAGCCGCTTCGGGTTTCGCCCCCACAGAGTCGACCGCGGCGGTGTCCCCGGGAGGGAGCGTTTGTGGCATGGGTGGCGATGTATCGGCGGGGGCCACCTCCGTTACGACGGCGAGTGGCAGCATCAACTCGACGCTCGACTCCTGTTCGAATGAGGCCCGAGCCCGCCCGCTCACGTGACCCTTCAGGGACACCTCCACGTCGATCGGAGCCCCTCTCTCTAGGTCCTTGAAGACATGGGGGGTGCTACGGCCCGTGGGGACTCCGTCGAGGGCGATCTCTGCGCCGGAAGGGGTCGAGCGTACCGTGAGCTGCGCCGAGTCCCGCGAGACCCACCAGAAGAACGACACCACCCCTATGACCACCACCATCGTCGCGACGACTGCCTCTACCGGCACCCTCCGCGGGAAGGCCAGTGTGGGCCTGTGCGACGACGAGACCAACGATGCCGACGATGCGCCACGGCTCGCGCGCTCATATACCGTTTCAGGCGTGGTGATCGCGGTGGGTTCGTCCTCGTGCTCCGAGGGCTCCGGTGCAATCGCGCCGCTCGGTGAATAGTCGCCTCCGAGCCCTGTGCGGGTCACTGTGGTGGCGGAGTGATGTGCGATTCGTTCAGGCTGAGACACACTTCGCGCCCGCTCGACGCGCGTCCCCTCCGACGGTGGCGTCGTGGGGCGGTAACCGGGCTGCAGGGAAGCGAGACTTTCTGCGTCGAGGTGAACCTTCCCGAGGTCGCCCACATGCGCTAGGTCGTCCGCGAAATATTCCCGCATGAAGTGGCCCACTCGGGCGGGCGAATGAATGATGCCACTCCCCGCGAGAAACTCTTCGAGTTCGAGCCCTAGATCACCGCAGCTATCGAAACGTCGTCCTGGGTCTTTGCGCAGACACTGCATCACAATGTCGTCGAGGTGTCGCGGCAGCTCAGGGAGAAAGCGAGAGGGGCGCGGGATGTCACACTCGATGATGGCGTTCAGCGTGGCGACCTCCGAAGGTCGTTTGAAAAGACGACGCATCGTCAAGAGCTCCCACATGACGACGCCGAGGGCGAACTGGTCACTGCGGTGATCGATGTCGGCGCCCTCGGCCTGCTCGGGAGACATGTACGTGCACTTCCCCTTGATGACACCCGTCTCGGTGAGGCTCTCCTGGCTTGCAGCCTTTGCGATGCCAAAATCGACGATCTTGGTCGCGCCCTCGTAGGTCACGAGAATGTTCTGCGGCGAGATGTCGCGGTGCACGAGCTGCAGCGGGCGGCCCGCCAAGTCGCGTTTCGTGTGCGCGTAATGCAGACCTGCGGCAGCATCGATGATGATCTGGCACAGATGCCCGAGAGGGAGTGCCTCGTGCCGTTCAGCAGCCCGTCGCTGCACCTGCCGCAGGTCATGGCCATGAAGAAACTCCATAGCCATGTAGTAGGTCCCCTGGTCCGCGTTGACGTCGAACACGCTGACCACGTTCGCATGACGCAAGTCGGCTGCTGCGCGCGCCTCATCGAGGAACATGCGCACGAAGCCTTGATCCTCGGCCAGATGGGGCAAGATGCGCTTGATGACGACGAGCTTTTCAAAACCCTCGAGGCCGGTCTGCTTCGCGAGGAAAACCTCGGCCATGCCACCGGCGCCAAGCTTCCGGAGCACCTTGTATTTTCCCGCGATCGACGGCGCCTCGTCCGCAGACATCCGCTTGCCCTTTCCCTGATGGAAACGACCTTAGCAGGGAAGGCGGGGCGAAGTGTGGCC
>JBMTAX010000441.1:0-3555 GCA_049429145.1 Myxococcota bacterium | reverse complement strand
GCCGCGCAGAGGGGCGCCGAGGTGCAGGTCGCGCCCATCCATCGGAGGCCCGGCCTTGCCCGCCTGGGCGTTGAGCGCGCAGGTGACGTCGTCGGTGAAGGCGAGGAACATCCCGAGGTCACGGATGAGCGGACCCACGACGTCACCCTGCCAACGGCCCTCGCGCTCGTAGGTATCGCCTCGTCGCAGGCGCAGCGCACCCGCGTAGATGGCCTCTTGTCCGGTCGAGCGGAAGCCTTTGCCCTGGAAGCCAAGCGCCCCGTAGCTGAGCTCCCCCGAGAGGAAGATCTGCTTCATGCGGTTGTCAACGGCGCGGGTCAGGATGATGCCGTTGAGCATCCACCGCTTCTCGTCGCCGGTGATGCTCGCCGTAATGGCCTCACGCTCGAAGAACCCCTCCACCGCCACCTCGAGCCGTCGTCGCTCATCGGCAAGCCTCGTCCGCGCAGCGACCAGCGGGGTGGTGTCGTCGAGGTCGCTCACGTCGGGAGAGGCCCGCAACAAGAACGCCGCGAGGACACGATCACCGAGCGCGCGGATCGCATCCGGCGTACCCGCTTCGCCGGCCACCTCAGCCATGGCGTCACGGGCGAGAGACAGCGCGAAGGGAAACTGCTCCGCGACGAAGCTGAGGAAGCGTCGCTCAAGAGGAGAAGCGACGGGGGCGACAGACAAGCGAGCGGCCTTTGTCATGGGAGGCGGTCTGGCGCGTCGGGCGAGGCTTGGGAAGCGGGTGCCGCGTGCATTGAGCCGGTAACGCCCGGCCCCCGCGCGAGCCCAGACGCGCTACGCTTCCTGTTCATGAGCGTCTTACCACGCGTTTTCTTGCTCGGGTTCCTTGTCTTCCTCATGGGGTGCGGGGACTGCGACGGGCGCATACCCCTACAGACGGAGGATGGGCGCACGCGGCACTATTACGTCCACGAGCCCGCGGGATGGGACGGCGAGACCCCCTTGCCCCTCGTCATGGGTCTGCACGGCGGCGGCGGTGACGCAGCGGGCTTTCGCGACAGCAGCGGATGGCCCGATACCGCCAACACCCATGGCTTTCTCGCCGTCTTCCCAGAGGGTACCGGCCGCACCCTGCTCGGGCGAACCTTCGCGACGTGGAACGCGGGCCTCTGTTGCGGCGCGGCGCTCGAGGAAGGTGTCGACGACGTCGCCTTTTTGTCGGCTGTGCTCGATGACGTCGCTGCACGTTACCCGATCGATGAGAAGCGCCTGTATGTCACCGGCCATTCAAACGGCAGTATGATGACCCTGCGCCTCGTCTGCGAGCTGTCGTCACGCATTGCTGCGGCAGCGCCCTATGGCGGACAAGGTGTCTCCTGCGCGCCCGCGCGAGCGGTGCCGCTCCTCTACACCCACGGTGATGCTGATTCCTGCGCGCTCTATGACGGAGGCCGTTGTGGCGGTTGCTATCAAGAGGCGACGAACGAGCTTCTCGGCACGGAGCTCGAGCCCGTTTATTGGGACTGCCCGCCGGTAATCGATTATGTCGATGGCTGGGTGAGCGGCTACGGCTGTACCGATGCACCCACGGTCAGCCTCGATGGTGACGAGGTCCTGTGCGAGCGTTGGAGCGTATGCGAACAAGGCAGCGTCGTCGAACGCTGTACCCTCGAAGGAGGTGGACATGCGTACCCTGGCGTGCCGATTTCATCCTGCAGCGAAGACCCCGAGAGCCGGGAATGCGAAGTCTTCGAGCGTGCTGTCGGTCCAACTCATCCCCACGATTTCAATGAGTACAGCTGGCGCTTCTTCTCGTCACATGCCCTCGAATGACGAGGGCAGACGAACAGGAAGACATCGACACCGATCCTGAAGCGCTACCCGAGGGACTGGGCTTCCGAGTTCGTGTCCCTGACTCGCCACTTCAATCGGCGTCACGTCTGCGCGCTCCCACATATGACGAAACGCAGTCTCCTTATCCGTATCGACCTGAAATAGATCCATCGCGAAGCGGGAAGCCGACATGACGGCTGTCGCTTCTGGTGCGAGAGTTGCCTCACTTTTCGCTTTCACACATTTTCATGGTGATCACGCGGCGACGTGCAAAATGGAGTCGCTGTGCGGCAGGTAACCGCGAATGGAATCTTGAGTGGATGCAGGGGTCGCCTCGCGTCAACGAAAGATCAGACGGCGAGCAGGAGAAATCATGCTCTCCATGATCGCGCGGGGAGGCGAGGGTGAACCAAGGGATCTACCGCAATTCGCCAGAGGTAGCATCGCGACCGTGATTGAAAATATGTGTTCTTGCGCCAACGCGTCCATCAAAGACAGGCGCCCACTCGAAATACCCCCAAAAGGGATAGCCGAGGAGGCGCCGAGTCGTCTTTGAAAAGCAAGCCGCGAGCTACTGTCGCTTCACCTGCGCACCGCCCTCGAACTTGGTCGGCCGCTTCTCGGGCGTGCACATGTTGTTGTCCGCCGGGCGAGAACCAAAGTGCAGGGTATCGCCACTCAGCATGACGATATCGTAATCGCTGCCACAGTCTTGAATGGGATAGGCACCGAGGCCCGCGCAGCCCGCGCTGAGGTCGAAAGCCTCTCCTACAGCAGCGGTCGTGGCACCACACGCCCCGTTGATGACGCCCACCGCAGCGTCCATGTGCGGGGTAACCGTCTTCTTCGCAAACCCAAACTTTCCTTCCCGTGCGCCCGGTGCCACTGATGAGGCGCCGCCGAGCTCATACGGCCCCTGAATATTCACGGTCAGAAATTTTGCAGTGCATGCGTCGTCACCGAAGGCTCCGTAATCGAGATCCCAATCGGTGGCCGTCATACGAAAGGTGAGCTGGTTGTAGCTACCATCGCCCTGGGGGCTCGCAAAGCAAGGCCCGCTCCACGTACCGTTGAGGTCTTCGGCGGTAAATGAATGCTCGGCGGCAGCCGAACCGGCTGAGGTATTGGGGGTAGAAGCGCACCCGCCAAAGACAGCGGTAGCGCCGATGAAGGTGAGCACGTTTCGGAAAAGAATCATATCAGTCCTCTTTGGATGGTTCCGGAGCGGTTGTGACAATGCGCCCGTGGGCGGAGAGGTAATACGGGTCAACGAACGGTGTCAAAGAATGGCCGTTCCGCGGATGCGCCGCCGTAACCCGGGAGGGACAATCGCGTGAGCGACAGAGAGAAAGAGCACGACCCGTCGCACCTACCTTGCTTTTCTGCCTGATGATGACCTGGGTACGGGCTTGGACGGCCGAAGCACCGGGCAGCTCGGTCGTTGAGCTTGGGGGAAGGGGGAGGAAAGTAGGTGGGTTTGTACGCGGCTCATGCTCCTAGGGGCAGCAAGCGCTTCGACCGAGCGATCCTTGGCGCTCGGGTGGTGGGCACCGCTTTGTCGTGGACAATGACCCGCTCCATGTCGCCGCCGATGGCACGATAGCTGGTGAAGTGAGAAGCCTATCGAAGACGTCAATGTCCACGGCCGGTGCAAGGAAGCCGCTGAGCGTTTCCCGCTGCACTACTGCAAGGCGCTCACTTCGTCGACATAGAGACCCGCCTGGCGCAGCCCCTCGAGGAAGCGTTCGAGGGGCGCCGGGTCGCGGTAGG
>JBMTAX010000440.1:0-3557 GCA_049429145.1 Myxococcota bacterium | reverse complement strand
AGAGCGGAGACACCTGCGCCGCTGGAAGTTCCTGTTGCGTCGCATTGGCCGGCTTCTCCCTCGCGGGCACCTGTACCGAGAGCGCTGAGGGCAGCTGCGAGAGCGGCGCTTACCCCATCGGATGCGACGGCAAGGAAGACTGCACCGGCGAGGGGGAGGTGTGCTGCCTTGCGGGCATCGAGCAGGCCCTGGGCTTCGACCTCAGCAAGCTGCGGGGCAGCTGCATTGCGGCGACAGAGTGCGTCGACGTCACGACGGCCGGCGAAGAGGAGAGCCGCCAGCAGGCCTGCGTCGAGAGCAGCGAGTGCCCGAATGACGAGGTGTGCTGTGGGGTATCGGGCGGGTTCATCAGTCTGCCCATCGACGTGGGTGTCTGTGCCTCGGCCTGCGAGCTCTGACGCTCCCGTCGCTGACCCATCGCCCCACGTTCGCCGTGCAGCGATAGCGAAAGTCGCGCCGCTGAGCGTCGATGCCAAGGGAGCGTCGTGTTGCGCGAAGACGTGAGCCGAGAGATCGACGAGCGAGAGCGAGAGGCCGCCCATAGGGCGCTGCGCGAGCACTTCGCGACGGGCCAGTTGACCGTCGAGGCCCTCGACGCTCGCGCGTCTCTCGTGGAGCACGCAGTCACGCTGGGTGACCTGCGACGTGCCCTCGCGACCCTACCGCCGCTGCAAGCGCATGCCCTGGTGCCCACGGAAAGGCCTCAGTTACGCGCGCGCTTGTCGTCGACCAATCGTGCGGGTGCCTGGACCCTGCCGCCATCACTCGATGTGGTGGCCCACGCGGGCCGGGTGGTCATCGACCTTCGACATGCACAGCTCACGGGTGACGCCGAGATCCGGGTGCGTGCAGTACTCAGCGCGGTCCACTTCGTGGTGCACGCAGACCAACGCCTGCACATGATGGGGAGAGCCACCCTCGGCAGCTTCGCCCACCTCGAGCAGCACGGCAGCGTCAGCGGCGCCCGTCACGGGCTGAGCATCGGAGGCACCGCGCTCTGCAGTCGTGTCACCGTCGAGGTGCAGCAGCGCCCTGCCCATGGGCTCCTTGCGCACCTGAAGAGCCTGCTTCCTCGACGCTGAGCTGAGCCGAGCCGACGAGACACGGTCCCACAGAAGAAGAGCGGGAGGGGAGCGACCCGAAGGTGCTCTCCTCCCGCGTGCGGTCCTGGACGACGTCACCGCCGCCCGGACCTCATCGGCTTACTCGCAGATGGCGTTGTTGGTCGGGCTCGGGGCCGTACCCACGTCGCAATCGTCGTAGTCACAGACAGCGGCGGTGGCGTTGTCACAGTCGGGATCGATCACACCGCAGCCGCAGTCACAGAAGTACCCGTCGGCGTAGTAGCTCACCGAGCAGGTCCAATCAGCCGGGGCCGCTGTCTCGACACACGCGCCGTTGTCGTCCGCCACGGGCACGCTGCCGTCGACACAGTTGTTCCAATCACAAACGGCCGCAGTGGCGTTGTCACAATCGGGGTCGACGCCGCCGCAGCCGCAGTCGCACAGCACACCATCGCCAAAGTACGCGAGATCGCAGCTCCACAGCACGAAGGTCGGGGTGGTCTCGGCGATCACGTTCGAGAAGCGCATGGCAGAGTCATAGACCATGAACTCGAGTTCAGCGCCGCTGAGGGCCTCGAGGAGGGTTTCATCCACACAGGTTCCGAGGGTGAAGGAGAAGCTCCCGGGGCCCTCGTAGGGAGCGATGCGCTCGCTCAAGAAACCCGTGGGGTCGCTGTCAACGATGTAGCCCACCACCGGCAGGTCGCTTTGGCCCTGGACCTCATAGGTCACGAGGTAGGGAGTCGCAGCGTCGCACTCCTGATCGTCGGGACCAGCCTCAACCATGACGTCGACGAGCACGGGCGCGACGCCCTCCTCGGCGACACAGGTGCCGGGGTCAGCGAGCGATACGGCGAAGCCGTCGTCGCAGGCGAGCACCTCGCAGTCATCGATCGTAAGCGGCATGGTGGTGCAGTCGGGGTCGACGACGCCACAGCCGCAGTCACAGCCGTCGCCGTTGGCGTACCACTCCTCCGGGCAGGTCCAGGCGGTGGGGAGCGTGGATGGCACGGCACAAACGGCGTTGTTGCTTGCGGTGGGCTCTTCGCCCGCGACGTCGCAGTTGTTGAAGTCGCAGGAGGCCGCAGTGCCGTCAGCGCAGTCGGGGTCGACAACGCCACAGCCGCAGTCACATCCGTCGTCGGAGCCGAAGAAGGACTCGGCACAGGTCCACTCGGCGGGCGCTGTGGGGGCCTCACAGGTCTCGTTGGCGGATGCACTCGGGACGAGGCCGATGTCGCAGTTGTTATAGAGACAAGAGGCCTCCGTAGCGTCAGCGCAGTCGGGATCGACGACGCCACAGCCGCAGTCGCAGCCGTCGCCGCTGCCGAAGTAGTCGGGGTTACAGGTCCACTGTGCGGCGTCGGCTGGAACCTCACAGCGCGTGTTGTCGGTGGCGACGGGCACCGCATCGGCGTCACAGTTGTTGAAGTCGCAAGCCTCGGCTGTGTCGTCGCGGCAGTCGGGATCGAGGGCACCGCAGCCACAGTCACAGCCGTCACCG
Organism: Myxococcota bacterium; assembly: GCA_049429145.1. Lineage (GTDB taxonomy): Bacteria > Myxococcota > UBA727 > UBA727 > CAYLZW01 > JBMTAX01. Next base: position 989 of record JBMTAX010000440.1, on the reverse strand, counting down.
GCGTTGAAGTAATAGCTCTCGCAGGTCCACTCGGCCGGGGCGGGCGGCAGCTGGTCGCACGTATAGTTTTCGGTAGCGCTGGGCAAGAAGCCGGGGCCGCAGTTGCGGACGTCACAAGCAGCGAGGGTGGCGTCGGCGCAGTCGGGGTCGAGCACGCCGCAACCGCAGTCGCAGATGTCGAGGTCGTCGTCGTAGTACGCCTCGTCGCAGGTCCACGCAGCCGGAACCGTGGCGTCGAGCCCGGTACAACCGGTGGTGTCGAAGGCAAGACAGTCGCTCGCGCAGGCGAGGACACCGCCAGTGCCGCGGCCGAGGCTGACGCAGGTCTCGCCGTCGAGGTTGTTTCCGTCGCAGAGTTCGCCGCGGCTGACACGCCCGTCGCCGCAGGTGAGTTCCGTGCAGAGCGCGTTGTTGGTGGGCGCGGGGGCGAAGCCATCCTCACAGTGGGTCTCGGCGCAGCTCGCGTCGTTCAGGTTGGCGCAGTCGACGTCTTGCACGCCGCAGCCACAGTCACAGATCCCATTGCCGTACTCGGCGGGGCGGCACTCCCAAGCGGCAGGCAGCGAGGGAACACAAAGGGCGTTGTTGGTGTTCGACAGGGCAGTGCCGGCGCCGCAGTTGGTGGTGTCGCAGGTCGCCGTGGGGCTGTCGCAGTCTGGGTCACGGGCACCGCAGCCGCAGTCGCACTTATCGGCGGTGTCGTCGAAGAGAGCCTCGTCGCAGGTCCAGCTGTCGGGCACCGCACGAACACAGAGGGCGTTGTTGGTCTTGTTGACGGCCGCCCCGCCGCTGCAGTGGTTGACGTCACAGGTGCTATCGCGCAGGTCGGCGCAGTCGGGGTCCTTCACGCCACAGCCGCAGTCGCAGGTACCATCCGCGTCGTCATACAGCGCGTCATCACAGGACCAAGCGACGGGAGGCGCCGGGGGACCTGCGTCGGTGCCCGGCGTGGTGCCGCCGTCGGTGCCCGGCGTGGTGCCGCCGTCGGT
>JBMTAX010000439.1:0-3563 GCA_049429145.1 Myxococcota bacterium | reverse complement strand
AACACGAAGCCGATAACGAGCGCGAGCAGGTTGAGCACCTCGGTGGAGGTGGCCACGGGGAGGCCGCCCGTCAGCCAATAGCCGGCCACCTTGCCCGTGCCGTGCAAGGCGAGGCCCGCGAACAACGCTCTGCCTGCGAGGACCGCTAGCACTGGCTTACGGCTCAGCAGGTGAGCGACGTACAGAGTCGTCGCGACCCCGTAGAGGACCAGCGCGCTGACGAGCAGGAGCGACCAAGGCGGGGTCATGAGCGTGACCATTGTAGCCCACGTAGCAACGATGTGCGGGGCGATTTGTTTCGACCGGCTCCGGCCGGAGGCACAGACGCGATCGGACGAGCCTGGGCCACCTCGTGCGCCGATGGGAGGGCTCGTCACATGGTCCCGTCACCGCACAGTGTCGAGGAACAACTGGGACAAACGAGCCACGTCTGACTCGCTCTCTCCTGGCCCCTGGGGGGCCTCTCCGTCGTCCCCCGAGGGAGCGGCGGGGGCCGACGGAGGTGAGACTGCGGTGACCGCGGCCGGTGGAACCCCAGGCACTGGCGCACCGCCCTGGAGGTCCCCGAGGTATCCCTCGACAACCTCGTAGGCCAGGTCATCCACGAGGACGCTGTCGAGATAGTGCTCTGCGCCCAGCTCGCGCAGCTGCTCCACGCTCTTGACCTTGCCGAGCAGCCCGTGGAGATCTTCCTCGCCGACGGTGAGCCGCGTGAATCTCACCGCAGGGCGCAGGAGGACCTGACGCTGCTCTTTGAGCAGAAACAAGGTGGTGTCCTCGAGCCTGACCTTACCCGCGTCCGCCCATTGCTGCAGCGTCCCTTGGGCGATGAAAACGGCCGGCATGTGTCCTCCTGCGCCTCAGAAACTCTACGTCGTGAAGGTGATTTCGAGCAGGGTATCACGGCGAGCAGAGTGGTCTCGTCGCCAAAGTTGCGGGATCAGGCTTTCGCATCGTGCACGCCGTGCCTATGTTGGGTGGGTATTTGCTTCGCCTTTTGCGTGGGCGAGCGGGAGAACGAAATGGCCCAGAATGTTTTGGAACTGTCCGACGGCAACTTTCAGAGCGAAGTGCTCGACGCACAGACGCCTGTCCTCGTCGATTTCTGGGCCGTTTGGTGCGGTCCCTGTAAGGCCATCGCGCCTCACCTGGAGTCGTTGGCGACAGAAATGAGTGGCTCGGTCACCGTGGGCAAGCTGAACATCGACAACAGCCCCAACTCCGCCATGCAGTACAACGTGCGGTCCATCCCGACGCTGATCTTGTTCAAGGGCGGACGTCCAGTGGACCAGATCGTGGGTGCCGTGCCCAAGGCAAAGATTGAAGAGATGGTGAAGCGGCACCTGTAGCGCTCTTCCCGCCCTGCGGCTTGCCCCCGGCCGGCACTGGTGCCGGGGGAGGAGCGATGAGGGAGCGCTGGAAGCGAGCTGCGGCGAGGCGGTAGTCGCACTCAGCTCAGATACCGAAGTCGAAGACGCCCGTAATGGTCAGCGAGGGGGCAAAGAGCGTGGCGCTTGGGGGGTCCTTGGTGCACTCGCTCTCGATCTGAGAAGCGTTCAACTCGAGACTGCGGAAGGTTCCTCGGGCCGGGGAGGTGGGCACGGGGATGCCCGACACACCATAGGCATCCCCGCCATCGGTGCAGAAGCCCTGGCCGTCGGCGTAGTCGACGTAGCGGAAGGGTTCGTAGAGAGCATGGCGCAGCGGAAGGTCAAGGCCCACGGCGAAGTTCGGGGTGAGGTACCATTTCAGGTCGACGCCCCAATGAAAGTAGCCCCCCTGGTACGCGTAGTCCTCACCGATGAGGTGGTATCCGCCGCCGGCGTACACGCCGATATCGAACGGGCGGTCGTGCCAGGTCACGGGACCGGGCGGGAGCAAGGAAGGTAATTCGAGGTCGCCAGGCATCACGAAGGTGAGAAGCTCAAGGGGTGTCGCGCGTACCACACCGCCGACATAGCCCGCGCCGCCTCGCTCGGTCCGCCCGAGGTCCCACCCATGTGCCGCGATGTTCATCTCCGCGCCCAGGAAGCCGAAGAGGTTGGTGCCTAGCTTCAGGCTGGGGGTGAAGCCAGCAAGCGGCAGCGCAGAACCGTCATCGTCTCCGTCTTCGATGATCACTTCATCGCTGAGGAAAAATCCCCACGCCGGTGCGATCTCGAGGTAGAGCCCGCCATTTCGGGCGTGGACGGACGGTGACGAGATGAGAACCCCGAGGGCCGCGGTGAGGCTCGCGACAACGGCGCTGCGCATGGGAATCCCCTACAGGCCGCGGCGCACCTGCTGCGCCTTGGTTTTGATGTCTTGGGCGAGACGTGCGCTCTTGCCGCCCATCTGCTCGTAGGCGGAGGCAAGGGCCTCCATCCCGTCGGCCACCTGGTCGAGGGTGCCAGCGCCCTTCTCCCAGAGCTTGATGGCCTCCTGGAACAGCATGGCGGCATCTTCATGGTTCTTCTCGGCGAAGCGCACCCACCCCATCTCGAAGAACACCTCGGGCCACTTTTGGTCGCCACGGGCCCCCAGGGCTTCATTATACTTGTTGCGGGCGTCATCGAGTTTGCCCGTGGCTTGGAGCGCGCGGGCCTCCGCGAACAGCGCCATTTCGTGGGCGTTGCCAAGAATCGACAGGGCCTTGGCGGCCGATGCGGTGGCTTCAGGGGCCATTCCCGCCCGCGCCTGGGCGATGGCGAGCGCTACGAAGGCAGACCCGTCTGCGTTGGCGCGCTCAGCGAGCGAGGCGAGAAACCCGACGCCATCTTTCGCCGCGCCGGCCCGCCAGAGGGCCTCGGCGGCCGTCGCAGCATAAGGCACGCTGGTGGGCGCGGCTTTCAGCGCCTCCTCGAACGCCGCCTTGGCCTCGGGCAGCTTCCCCATGCGGGCAAGTGTGCGCCCCTTCAGCACCTGAGCCATGTGTAGTTTGGGGTAGGTAGAAAGAGCCTTGTCGGCCTGTGCGAGGGCCTCGGCGTCTTTGCCCTCACGAGCGAAGACTTCCCCGTCGGCGTACTCGATGAATGCCATGGCGCGTGGCGGTGCCGCGCCCTCCCCTTGTCCCCCAGCCTCGAGCCGCAGCTTCTCGGCCTCTTTGAGCAGCAGGGCGGCGCCACCCTCACCAGATACCGCCTGAGAGAGCAAGATGGCGGTGCGAGCGCCGAGGTGATTTCCATTGAGTTGGATCGCGCGCTTATACGCCGTGCGTGCGGAGCCATAGTTCGCCTGCGCAAGCAGCGAATCGCCGTGGGCGATGGGCAGCCGCACCAGCCCCACGTTCAGCTTCATGCCTGCCTCCGCGGCAGCCTGGGCTTCTTTGTACTTCCCGAGCTCAAGGTTTGCGACGCTGAGCGCGTGGAGAATCTTGCCGTCGCGGACACCCTTCTTGTCGGTGAGATCGCGAAGCATGGCCTCGGCGCCCACGGCGTCCCCGTCACCCATCATGAGGTAAGCCTCCGCGGCGTAGCGCTCGGCTTTGCGGAGGTCTGCGGCTTTGGCGAGGTTCACCCATTTCTGGGCGTCAGCACGGAGGTCCTGCATGCCGTAGGCTTGGTAGAGCTGAGCGGTGAGCTCAG
>JBMTAX010000438.1:0-3566 GCA_049429145.1 Myxococcota bacterium | reverse complement strand
GAGCCTGCTGTCATCTCCCCCGAGCCTCGCCAGCGCTCCCGACGACGACGTCACCGTCACCGACGCTCCGGGAGCAGCGGTGGTAGAGCCCCCGCCTCCTCCTCCCACAGGGACAAGAAACCTCCCCGTCGCGATCTTGTTGCGCGTGCGTGACGACGACGCCACTGTGCTCCTTCCGCGAGGGCACCAACTCCCCGCCGCGGTGGAGTCGAGGGTTACCGTCGACGAGGGGAGCGAGACGGTCACCGCGTCATTGTTTGAGGGAGATGGGGAGCGTCTCTCCCGCCACCTGTGGACGGGCGTGGTCACGACGACGGCAGGAGAACGCAGCACCTGTTTGCACCTCGAGGTCGACCTTGACGGTGAGCTGCGGCTCTTCTCACCGGGTGACGAGGGGCTACGGGTGCAACTGCGCGTAGGGGAGAGTTCACAGCGCGAGGGTGCGGAGCTCCCCGAGGCGCGCTCCTGGTGGCGACGTCTTCTCGGGGGGTGACCGCTGCTCGAAGTGGAGAAGCTTGGCCGGCCCTCAGCGGCTGGCGTCTCGGTCGTCGAGCTGGATCCTCGTGAAGTCGGCGAGCGACACCAGCATTTCCTCGACGCTGGCGAGCAGGCCGAGCCGGGCCGCACGCAACGCTGGCTCTTCCGCCATCACGAGCACGTCATCGAAGAACCGGTCGACGTGGGGCTTGAGTCCCACGAGCACCCGAAGCTCCTGCCCATAGCTCTCCGCGGCGCTGGTCGTCGAGCGAAGTCTGCGACCGCCATCGCGCGCACGGACCTCGGCGACCTCGGCGGCGAGGCCGCGCTCCGCGGTCTCCGTGAGCGCCGTGGGGTCTACCTGGGCCGAGATGGGCATCTGCTCGCCGCGAGCCTTCTGGAGAATGTTGCCAACCCGCTTGAACGTCGCCGCGAGGCGCTCGAACTCGGCAGGGTCCTCCGCACGCAAGCGTGCGAGGGCGAGGGTGCGAGCGGCCGCGTCGCTGACATCGTCACTGCCCGCCGCGAGCGCGGCGTCGACGATGTCACTCGCACCCGCGAGACCGCTCTCTTCGGCGCTGTCAATCAGCACACCACGTAGGCGTACCCGCAGGAACTCGAGGGCCGTCTCGCGCACCTCAGCGCGGGGCTTCTTGCACCGCTCCCCGAGCAGGTCGAGGGCCCCGTCGACGAGTTGCTCCAAGGAGACCCGATAGCCTCGTGCGAGAACGATGCGCAACAGACTGATGGAGGCACGCCGCAAAGCGAAGGGATCGGCGCTGCCCGTGGGGGGCTTGCTCACTGCGAGAATACCCACGAGGGTGTCGAGGCGGTCTGCGATGCCCACGAGGGCGCCCTCTTCCGTGGTGGGCAAGGTGCCCCCGGCCTGTCGCGGCAGATAGTGCTCCTCGACGGCCAAGGCCACCTCAGCGGGTTCGCCGTCGCGGGAGGCGTAATGGCGTCCCATGGTGCCCTGCAGTTCAGGGAACTCTCCGACGACACCGGAGATGAGATCAGCTTTGCAAAGATGGGCCGCGCGGAGTGCTCGCTCACGCACCTCGACGGGTACGGCGAGTGCATTTGCCAGCTGGTCGGTGATCGCCTCGATACGTGCGGTCTTGTCGGCGAGGGTGCCGAGGTCGCGCTGGAACACCACGCGCGACAGTTTGGCAGCCCGCTCCTCGAGGCGATGCTTCCGGTCTTCAGCGAAATAAAAGGCACCGTCTTCGAAGCGCGAGCGCAAGACACGCGCATTGCCTGCGGCGAGACGAGCCGGGTCGGTGGGAGCAGAACCCGCAACGACGACGAAAGCGGGCAGCAGACTACCGCTCGGGGTGACGATAGCGAAGTAACGCTGGTGCTCGCGCATCTCGCTGACGAGCAGCTCCTTGGGCATCTCGAGAAAGCGCTCCTCGAAGCCGCCGAGGACGGGCCACGGGTACTCGACGAGGTTCGCCACCTCGTGCAGGAGCGCATCGTCGGGGAGAAGTGCGCCGCCAGCCTCTCGCGCCAGCTTGTCGGCCCCCTCGTGGATGGCGGCACGGCGAGCTGCGCGAGAAAGCATCACCTGCCGTGCGGCGAGCTTCTCACGATAATCGTCGACGCTGGTGACCTCGAAGGCGCCGGGGGAGTGGAAACGATGACCGCAGCTGGTCCGCCCCGCGACGAGCCCGGCGAAGCGCACGGGCAGCACTTCGTCGCCGAGAAGCGCCAGCAGCCAGCGCACCGGACGTCCGAAGGATTCGCGCCCGTCACTCCACCGCATCTGCTTGCGGAAGGGGATCTTTGGAAGCAGCTCCTCGAGGAGGCCGACGATGACTTCGGCGGCAGGCGCTCCTCGGGAGAACACACGGGCTGCGATGACTTCGCCTTTCTTTGTCTCTTTGCGATAGGCCGCGTCGCTCGAGAGGCCCTTCCCGCGAAGAAAGCCCTCGCCAGCTTTGGTGAGACGCCCGTCGGAGTCGAAGGCGATGTCTGCTTTGGGGCCCGTTACCTCTTCTTCGCTATCAGGTTGTCGCTCGGCGACGTTGTGTACCCCGATGACGAGGCGACGCGGGGTGCCATCGGTCCACACCTCCCCGTGGGAAAGCCGCGCCTGCTGCAAGGCGGCGGGCAACGCGACCTCAAGAAACGAGAGCGCTGGGTCAAGAAAGCCCGCGGGGAGCTCCTCGGTGCCGATTTCGAACAGCAGGTCAGCCATAGTCACCTCGTCAGCTTGCGTAGCAGATGCCGAAGAACGAGGAAAAGCGCAAAGGGCGCGCAGACACCCGCGCGCCCTTTGGGCGAAGTCCTATCTGCGCAGCCTTCAGCGTCGGCGACGCCGGCCCACGAACACCGCCCCAAGGAGCGAGAGCACACTAAGCGACGCGAAAGCGCCAGGCGCTCCGCTCCCGGGAGTCACGTGGCTGTTGCAACAACATCCGCCAGAAGCCGGGCTACCGTTTGGGCAAACGAGACAGAAGTCTGGAACCTGTACATTTCCCTCGTCGTCCTCGAGCGCTGCGTACACGAGGTAGTTGGAGTTGAGGTCTTCTGGGTCTTCGATGCCGTTGCCATTGGCGACGTTGGCGCCCACCCAGAACTCCAGCGACGAGGTGGCCTCAGCCGTGGCAGGAGCCGTGTACTGGAACGTCCAAGAACCACCCGACGTGACGCTCTTGGGGAAGTCGTGGGTGATCTCGTTGCCGAAGGTCTCATCGCCGATATAGGCGAGCCGGGTTCCGGTGTCGGCAATGAAGGTGCCGCCGCCGACGACCTCGGCGTTGAAGCCAGCGCTCGCCCCCTCGCAGACATTCAGGCCGGGTGTGCAGCAGGCGTTCGCGTTCGCCGCACTACAACCGCTCCGCACCATGCAGGTGGCGTCGTCAGGAGGAGGAAAGTTCTCCCCGGTGCCAGGGTCACAACAGTTCTCCGTGGGGCAGGTGGGGGCGTCGGCACCGGAGGGTGCGGCGATCTCGACGACAGCAGCGTAGGTCCGTCCGGCCTTCAGCAGAGGAAGTTCCACGGGGTCTCCCTCGGTCACCTGACAGGGGAAGGTATCCTCGGTGGCGATCCGAAATTTCATCCCGTCGTACTGCCTTGTGCCGTGG
>JBMTAX010000437.1:0-3569 GCA_049429145.1 Myxococcota bacterium | reverse complement strand
CGTGCAAGGAGACTTCCTGCTTGGCGCAACAGCCCCACGGCGTCTTCGCGCCCCTCGTCGAGAATGGCGGTCATCACCTCCAGCAGAGCCGCCGCCCGCGGCAACAAGAGATCACTGCGCGCCAGATCGATTCCTCTTACTCTCGACCCGCGAGAGAGCGGCGCGGAGCGAGGCGACCCCGGTACCAGCTCGAGATAGTGCTCACCGAGCACCCCCAGGGTAGTGACGTAGAAGCGGGTCTCCGGGGTGATCGCTGGCATGGCGCGGTCCTCGACGCGGGCGTGTACGCGCACCATCACGTCTGGTCCCGCCGCTTCGTCGGTCCCCGCGAGCAGCTCCACGCGCTCGACAGCGCCCACCACCACCCCTGACAACCGGACCGCGGCCCCTGGCTTGATCGGGCCCGCGTAAGCGAAGTCCACCTCGAGCGGAACACCATCATACAGGCGAAGCGGGCCGACCATCACCAATACGCCGATGAGGACGACGAGCGCGGCGAGCGCGAGCAGACCTACTCGCCATGGCGCCGGGGACGTACGACGATCGCTCATCAGGTTCTCTCCTGCAGTAGCTCCACGAGCGAGGCGCATGCGGGAAGCGCAGCTCGCCCCTGACGATCGCCATAGGGACCCCGCCAACCCACACGACCTTCGTGTATCCAGGTGAGATTTGGACGCAACCGCTCCAGGCTTCGTAAGTCATGGGTCACGATGATCGCCGTGGAGCCCGCCCGAGCCAACTCGAGGAGGGCATGGTCAACCTCTTCTGCGGCGGACGGATCTAGCCCGGTAGTGGGTTCGTCCACGACGAGTACGGCAGGGGCGAGGACGAGAGCACGACACAGAGCGACACGACGTTGTGCGCCCGGTGATAGATCGCGGGGACGACGATGGCGCAGCTCGAATAGTGACAGGCGATTGAGCCAAGTGTTCACGTCGTCAATTATGGTGCCGCTGCGGCGGCGTATGCGCCCGAAGAGCACGTTGTCGAGGACGTCGAGGTCATCCAGGAGCGCGGGGTCTTGGTGCACGAAGACCACCTGCGCGCGAAGGAAGGCGAAGGCTTCCTCGTCACCAGGTCCCAAGCGGCGATAGATTCCTCCAGCGTTTACCTCGACGAAACCTCGATGCAGCGGCAATAGGCCCGTCATGGCCTTCATCAGCACACTCTTGCCAGCGCCGGAACGGCCCACCACCGCGTGCAGCATGCCTCCCTCGAACCCAAGTGTAGCGTCGTCGATGACGGTTCGTCCGTCGAGCTCCACGCATATCCCTTCACCCGAGAGCACTTCGGCATTCATGATGGACCTCTCACAAAGAACCACCACGCCAAGTCAAGAGTGAAGTTTGTTGTCAGTACCCACAAGAAGCTCTGCACACCCGCACGGGTCGTCGCATCCCCCACCTCCTCGGCGCCACCGCGGGCGGAGAGCCCCGCGTGAAGGCTCGCGATAAAGATGGCCCCACTCATACATGCGCATTTCACGACGAGCAGCACCAAGGAATGAACCTGAATTGCTTCTGGGTGAAAGAACGTAAATGGATTCATCCCGTAGCGGAGCCACATGGTGAGCATCCCCGATAGCTCCCAGGTGACCGCCGACACCAGGCCGAGGCACACGCCACCCGCCACCAACGCGAGCCCCATGGGCGCGAGCCTGGTCTCCACGGGCCGCAACGAAAAGAGTTCGAGCGCATCCAGAGTCTGTTCGCTGGTGAGGGTGGCGACCTCCGCTGCGAAACCCGCACCTATGCGAGCTGAGAGGGTGATAGCGACGACCAGCGGCCCGAACTCTTCGAAGCCGAGCACGATGTATTCGGGTCCGATGAAGCTTTGGTCTCCGACGAAGCGCAGCGCCTGTGCGGCGGCCTGATCACACATCGCCGCCCCGACACAAGCCACCGTGGCGGTGACGAGAAAGAGGGAGCCGACGAGGGTCTCGTCGAGGCGCCGGACGATGTCGAGCCACGACAATTGCTGCGGCCGTAGCAAGACCAGCGTCAGCGATGTGAGGAGGCGGGAGCGCGCACCCATCAGGCCCCCCCGAGGAGCGTGAGCGTGAGGTTGAGCACGACAACTCCGCTCAAGGAGGCCACGCTCTGGGCGTAAACCGCCTGTCCGATAGCGCGCGCGTCTCGCCCTCCCCGGGTGCCAAACCACGACGACGAAACGGCGATCAAGACGCCAAAACAGGCCAGTCGGAATAGGCCTTGGAGCGGCGTAGTCCAAGGTACGTAAGTCAAGAGCGACGACACACTGGCGCTCCAGCGCTGGTCACCGACGGCGGCTGCAAGGCCGAATGCCGTCCAAAGGACGGTGATGGTACACAAGGGGTAGACCAACACCGTCGACAGGACGATGGCACATAAGCGGGGCGCGACCACCACCTCGGTGACGTCAAGCCCAAGGGCCTTTACGGCATCGAGCCGCTCCCGGGCCTGCATGCTCGCAAGCTCAGCGGTATTCTTCGCACCAAGACGAGCAGCCAGGGTGAGCCCCAGCAACAAAGGTCCCACTTCGCGGAAAGCGGAGACCGCCGACGCCCAACCAAATACGTCGGTGGCATTGTACCGTGAGATGTAGCCAAGACCCTGCATCGCGACGATCCCACCGACGACCACGCTCCCGCCGAGTACGAGAGGCAGGGAGCCGACGCCAAACCTGTCGACGTGGCGCAGCGTTTCGCGCCCATCGATCCGGCCGCGGAGCAGGCAGGCGAGGGCGGCACGGGCGGTGAGAAGCTGGCCACCCACATCGTGAAGCACTGCGAGGACGAGTACGCCCACGGCCCCGACCGCACGTCGGTGCCAAGGGTCGCGATCATGTGCACCGTGCTGCTCGTTCACCACTCACCTCTGCGCCGGTAGCCGAAGGCTTCGAGGCCCGGTTGCGTTGCGAGTGCAGCACACGATCCAAGAAAGGAGACACTGCCCTGCTCGAGCACCAGGACGCGGTCGACGCGGGGCAAAACGGCGTCGACGTCGTGGGTGCTGAGCACAGTCGCTCGCTCTCGACTGCGGGGCGAATCGAGCACACAGGTCAAAATCTCGTCTGTCGTGATGGGGTCGAGCCCAGCGGTGAGGGCATCCCCGAGGAAGATGGCTGGGTCGCAGGCCAAGGCACGTGCGATGCCGAGCCGGCGACGCATACCGCCAGAGAGCTGCGCCGGAAACTTCGCTGCGGCTTCGGAGAGTCCTACCTCGTCGAGGGCCTTCCGTGCTCGAATCGCAGGGTTATCCAGTCGTCGCGCTGCCACAGCGCGCATCACATTTTCAAACGCATCCACCTCATCCAGAAGGGCATCCCGCTGAAAACAAAAGGCGGCGCGCTGGCGGGCCGCCGTCAGGCTCTCGCCCGAGGCCAGGATGCCCCCGAGTTCGACCACACCACCACTCGCCGGGAGGAGTCCGACGAGGCTCGCGAGCAACAACGATTTTCCCGCACCGGCTCGCCCCACCACCGCGAGTGATTCCCCCGCACCAAGCGCGAAAGACACAGGCCCCAGACGGAAGCCGCTTGGGCTGTGCACCACGACGTCATCGACCCGCAGGAGGCAGGAGCGCTGGGAC
>JBMTAX010000436.1:0-3577 GCA_049429145.1 Myxococcota bacterium | reverse complement strand
GCGCTGCGGGGTAGTTCCACCGAAACGCTGCTGCGCGATGCACCGGGGATCCCGCCTACGATAAAGGCTCTCCCGCACGCGAAAGAGCACTCCCAGCCGGCAGCCCATGTCACTGCGGAACACCGGGCAGCGGTCGCAGGGCTTGGCGATGCGCCTGCTCGTTACTTCGACCAAGCCGAGCGCGTCGCAGAATCTGGTCGCTCGCCTGGAGACCCTCTGCTGGCGAGCGGTGCGATGTGGCGTGCCCCGGTGGGCGAATATGGTGAGGCCTTGGCCCTCGCGTTGGTAGACGCCAATCGGGTGATGATGCGGGAGACGCATGTCGTCGCTGCCGCTACCGCCGAAAGCGCGGCCTACGAACAAGCCACGCGACTTAACGTCGCGGGGAGCCTGTGCGGAACTTGGGAACAGGGCATCGAGGCGTTGTCTGGCGCAGTTTCCCTGCTGACGAGCAAGCGGGTGCAAGGGAAGTCGGCCGACGAAGTACTGGCCAGCCTGGCGGATGGGTCAGCATTGCTCCAACTGGCCTCCCGTGCCGCAGCCTTTTCGGTGGAGCCCATCGTGGGGGCCGGCTATCTCAGCAAGGAGCCCCTACAAGTTACAGACAACGGGAAAGGGCGCCTCCCTAAGAACCTGCTCGCCTACTCACGGGAGGTGCATGAGTCGCGAGAGGATTTCAGTGCAGAAGCCACCTCTGACTACGCGAGGCATCACATGCGGGCTGGGGACTGGATGGCCAACGAGACCAAACGTGGCTGCCCGCTCGCGGCGAAAGTCCCCATTTATAACGAGCATGGGACATTACAGGTGCCCGACCATACGGCCATCGAGAGACTAGGCGCGGAATACATTGCGCTGGTGAGGCACTTTTTGAAAGATCGGCTGAGCGCGGCCGAGTGAACACTCCCTCGTATCGCGCCCGTGCCTCGGAGAAGGCGCCTACGGTCGAGCAAAGTGATTTGTTGCGTGGCTTCCTGACGTCGTCGAACAACAACGATCGCTATCCATTCCGCCGTACGGATGTTCGGGCGCGAAAGAAACACAATATCGCCTTTCGTGCTGCGTGACCGGTACCCTGGGTAGCTGCGTACCTGTGGTGCATTGCATCGGGCCAAGCTGGAAGCACCATTGGCTTGAGGAAAATGCCGAGAGAGCCCAAGCGCCTATTGGTGCCTTGTGGTCGTAGGAGCGCCGTCGTCGTCTACTCATCGTCAGAGGCCAAAGCCGGGATTCGGTGGGGTGCTTGCGTGTGCGCGCCGTGGGGGCGCGTCTGGCAAGCCGACGTGGGGCAGCATCTCGCGAGTCACCGATCGGTTGACTGACGTCGAGCAGGCGTAGGTGTCGGTTGCAGTTGCGGCAGTTGAACAGCAAAGGTGCAAAGGGGACGGCGCAGGAACTCATTGTCAGGGAATGTGCGGGCGTGTCGGCGGAAGGCTTTGCGGCCATTCGTCGAGGGTGCTCGCGTGAGGAGGGGGGGGCGCGAACATCTCCCGGCTGAGGCGGTGTCGGGTCCAGGCGTCGTCGTCGCTGCCAAGGTACAGCACGACGGTGAGGCGAAGTCGACGCCTCAGCGAGACAAAGCTGTGGGTGCGCGTGAGAGGACACCTGGAGGCGAAGCAGTCGAGGAGCTAGGAGCATGTGAAAGCAAGAGTACAGAGGCCATCAGGGCGAAGACGCTCTCTCGGGCCACGAAGTGAAAGTGCCCAACCCGTCTCCCGCTGGACGGAACACAGACGTTGGCTGCACGCGGGGGCCCCATCGTCTGCGCGGCGACCGCACTGATCCCAAGCAACAGCCATGGGTTCGTGCCGACAAAGAAAGGTCTGACTTTTACTTACATCCACCTCCCCTTGGAGAGCCTCTATGCCAATCTCCGCCGCCACCTGGTTTCGTCCTGGCATGCCCGTGCCAGCGCGTACTCCCGCCAGCCCGTCAGGCCGCGAGGTGCTGGTTGGCGGGGGCGCGCCTTCTAGCCCATCGCCAGCGGGCGGGCCCGACCGCTTCGAGCCCACAACCGACCGCAGGCTCGCCGAGCGGGATGCGTTCCCCGTGCCGACCATCCAAGCGCGCAGCACTGCGCCGGCCGGTGGCCTCGAGCTGTTCATCCAAACTCCAGACGACCAGACGGTGGTGGGTGTGGTGAGCCTGCGATATCGAGCGAAGAACTGGTGGGTCCCCGGCGCCTATCTGCCGGATGTTCTGCAACGAGATGGCTGGTTCCTCCGATCCTTCGTGTACAACCCCGTGCCTGAGCAGGTGGGACCGAACCTCTATCGCGTGGCAGTGAAGCCTGGTTGGTACGCTCGTTTGTGCGGTGCCGAACTGCAACCCGACAATTTCGCGAGTGAAATTCAGCTCCGGCGAACCTCGAACCAGGGGGAGCGCGAGGCATACATTGGTTTGGTGCCCGACCTCAGCCATTCCAGCGCGTCGTCGACGGCTACGATCCCAGCCCAGACGCCCGACGACATGAGTATCCCGCAGGGTACTGCCGCCATCGCAGGTGCGCGCGGAGCCTCGTCCACGATCAACATCGAGTGGCCACGTTGATGCGATGACGGGGTCGTTGCGTCAGGACGTGGCGGGGTGGCGTGACACGGATGCAAATCGTCAGACCGACTCCGCGCTCGGACGCCGACTACAAAAGGACGCCCTGCGGGGCGAGAAAGATGTCGAGGCCCGAGGTAGTCTGCAAGGGCGACGTCCATCACATTGGAGATGGGGACGAGCCGCTGCTCAACGGCCTTTTGCGCGGTCCGAACTTGCTTGATTTGACGTTCGAGTTCATCTGCGTCGTCCCGGTCATCCTCCAACTACGCCTGCTTCAGCGCATGAAGGTTGGTTGACGCAGCAAGATCCTCCAGGCGCCTTAGCTCCTCGGTGAACAGTTCGGCGATCAGCGCGCGGCGCGCTCACACAACGCCATTTTGCAGCGGCTGGCGAAGCTCGGGTACGTCCCCGAGAGTACCTATGCGTCCTTGGGCGAGCTACTGGAGGAAGCGGTCAAAGCGAGCACCTGAGACGACGCTGCTGCTTTCCCTGTGGGGGCTCGCCGTGCGCGTCTTTTGGGGATGCGGTACTCTCCCTGCTCTATCGGGAGGAGCTCCATGCGACGCTTGCTCGTTGTTGCTTTGCTTTCACTATGCGCCACAGCTTGTGGCACCCCACCGTGTGAAGAAACGAACGTTGTTATCGATTCTCCCGACAAACTGAGAGCTATCTCTGGCTGCACAGAGATTCGTGGCAACCTCAGACTTGGTTCAAACGGCGGAGTAGACTTCTTTGGCTACTTCCGTCTCGGGGGTGACTCGTCGCTGACGAGCCTGAGCGGTCTCGAGGGTCTGACGAGCGTGGGTGGGGAATTCGAAATCATAGATAACGATGCGCTGACGAGCCTGAGCGGTCTCGAGGGTCTGACGAGCGTGGGTGGGAACCTCAACATCTACACCAGCAGTGCCCTTCCCCAATGTGAGGCCGATGCCCTCGGTGCACGACTCGCCCCACCATGCGGCAACGACCGCTCCTGTAACCTGTACTCCAACAACGACACCGGCACCTGCCAATGCGGTGACAACGT
>JBMTAX010000435.1:0-3588 GCA_049429145.1 Myxococcota bacterium | reverse complement strand
AAGGTTTCCCTCCCCCACGCGCTACACCTCCCTCGTCGCGAGAGCGCCGCTCCGCACGGCTTTCGGCGACGGGCAGAGCATAGCTCTCGTCTTGTAGTTGACCCAAGACGACGCCTCGCCCCCGAGAACACGGGTCTTTCGGTACCACCCCCTGGGGCAACGGCTCCAGCGACGATGGATGCCACTGTGGGTAGGGCCGGCCCCGCTGCGTTGCCGCAGACGGCGTCGTCGCCTGGAAGTGGGGTTTGCGCTGGCAAACGACACGGCAGCGAGCCGCGCGGTGCCCCCTTCTGTCCGTGCAACGATGCGATAAGGAAAGCCGGCACAAGAGGGGTTTTTCCCATGACTGAACTTCTCATTCGCCAAGTCGAGGCCATGGCCGCCCTCGCCCCGCTGTGGGGCTTCGCATTGGTGTTCTTCTTCATGACGGTGGAGAGTTCCTTCATCCCCTTCCCAAGCGAAGTGGTGATGATCCCGGCAGGCTTTCTCGCTGCGCGCGGGGAGTTGAGTTTGAGCGAGCCCGTGGTCGATCTCGTGGTGATCGTCGGCATGGGCACGTTGGGCTCCCTGGCTGGCGCGTGGATCAACTACCTCCTCGCGGGCGCCGTCGGCCGCCCCTTTCTCGATCGCTTCGGCAGGTACGTCTTCTTGCCTCCCGCAAAGATCCTGCGGGCCGAGGAGCTGTTTCGTCGCTACGGCGCGGGCGCAACGTTCGTGTGCAGACTGCTTCCTGCGATCCGGCAGCTTATCAGCATCCCCGCGGGGCTCTCCCGCATGAACCCCCGCACGTTCACCGTGGCGACGGGGATCGGCGCGGGCATTTGGGTCCTCATCCTTGCCCTCGTCGGATTCACCGCCGGACGACAAACGCAAACCCTGAGCTACGCGGAGCTGGTCCACGGCGGCAAGGACCTCATTCGCCAGCATCTGGTGTGGCTCGTGCCGACCCTCTTGGCTGGGCTTTCCGGCTACATCGCGCTCAGTCGGAAGATCATGGCGCGCTCGGCCTGAGCGAAGTCGAAGGGAGGGGTTCGCGCGGTTCACATCGCGCGGACACCGACGATTGGGCGTCGACGATTGGGCGTCGATGAGCGGGGCGGCGGCCAAGTCCTACGAGCGACTCCGCGGCCACAGACGCCGCATGGCGCCACCACCAGGCCTCACGGAGTCGATGCGCGCGATAAGTTCGAACAAACTTCGCACCCGGTGCACATCGTCGAGTCGGACGAGGGCGAGCAGCGCGAGGGCGCGGCCGATGCCTGAGACCAAGAACACGCCACGGTAATCGACGCCGTCGAGGTCGAGGCACACGCTGCCGAGCAGCGCCCCGCTCAGCTGCGCGACGCCCTGTAGGCAACTCGCGAGCGACAAAAACGGCAGGCGAATGTCGGCTTTCGCGCTGTGCAACAACAACTGGAAGCTCGCAAACTCGAGCGCTCCCCAGCTCGCGCCGCTCAACGCCTGGACCGCCGCGAGTCCAGGCACCGACGTCACGTAGGCCCACGACGTGGCGACAAAGGAGATGCCGAGGCCCCCAGAGGCGAGGACGGTGCGCAGACCGAAGCGTGCGGCGAGCGGGTGCAAGAGCGGGAACACCAGCGCCTTGGCGAGGATGGAAACGCTGGTGAGCGCCGCGAAGCTCAAGTAGTCGAGCTTGAGCTCGCGCAACATGTAGGGCGTGTAGAAGGGGACGGAGACGTGCGCGAACAACATCAACATCGCCATGTAGAGGGGCACGCGCCAATTCGCCTCTCGGATGGCCGCCGCGAGAGAAGACCCTTCAGTCCTGGCGGCCGTCGCCCCCTGCCCCTCGACGGCTCGCTCCTCGCGGATGTCGGCTTTCTGCGAGAGGGCAAGAGCACTGAGCAGCCGCGCGCTCAGGCCCACGAGATGTAGTGCGGCGAACGCCCGCAGATCTCCCTCGGTGTGACGCGCGAGCAGAGCACCAGCACTCGTGAACGAACCGAGGAGCACCAGCTGGACGATGGAGGAGCGCCACGCGAAATAGCGTTCTCGTCGGATGTGCTCGGTGAGGCGGCCCATCCAGCTCCCCCACGCAGGTGCGATCACCGAGCCGGCGCACCAGAAGGCGACCTTCGCCAGAAGCAACCACAAGAGACTCTTCACCTCGAACCAGGCGATGCCGATGAAGGTCGAGAGGCAGAGCGCCTGTAGCGTCGCTCCCGCCACGACAAACCGGCGCGTTCCACCGACGTGGGTTGCGAGCGCGCCAGCCCCGAGCTGCGCAAGCGCCCCCGAGAGCAGCGGCACTGTCGTGAGTAGTGCGAGCGCTCGGTCGTCGTGGCCGAGCTCCACTGCGAGCGCTCCGAGATAGCTCTCGGCGACGCCCACCATGATCGCATGAAGCACGCCGTCGACGACGGATAGCTGCAAAGAGCGACGCACGTCGACAGCGGGGAGGGAACGTCGAGAGGACAGAGGAGCGCCAGGGGACAGGGAGGTCTCCGATCAACGCGAGCGAAGGACGCAGGTTCTCGGGCTTCATCACGACTGCGCAATCGGTTCTGAATACCCTTTCGTCATTTCCAGCCAGTACCGCGCGCCTTCGGGCCCGAAGATTCTGCGCGCAAGAAAAGTGGCTTCCACATCCGCGCGCGTCCCTGCCATCGGTCGAACGGCCGATAACGCATAGCGTCAAAGCCCGTAAAAGCACGTACCCAGGGTTACCAAGGTGGGGATTGGTGATCTGGGAGGTGTGAAAGATGCGCGGAAGTACGCCAGGAATCTACGCAGCTTGGATGCTCATAACCCTGAACCTCGGGTGCCAGCGATCGGCAGAGGCACCCTGGGCCCCCCTCCCGGTCCCAGTGACCCGGGAACCGGCGGGAGGCAGCGCTACCGCCCCGCCAGAGAGGCCCCAGAAGCGGCCGCCTCCGCCTTCCGAGGCACCCTGGCTCCCCCCGCCCCTTGCCGCGCTCGACCCCATAGACTCCTCCGAGGGAGAGAACGACCCCGCAGCCCCCCCGGCTCCGGTGGTTGGTCTCTCCCTCGACGTTTTTGCGCCCTTCGCCACCTCCGTCTCGGTGGCTGGCACCTTCAACGCCTGGACCCCCGGCGTCGCCCTCCTCGAGCCCACCTCCGACGGGCGTTGGGTAGGGCTGGTCGCCGAAGCCCGTGTGGGTGACCGATACAAGCTGGTGATCGAGACCCCCTCGGGGCAGCTGTGGCGCAATGACCCAGCTGCACGGGCCGTCACCAACTCGGTGGGGGAGTCGATGGTGGTGGATCCGCACTTCGACTGGTCGGTCACCGACTTTGAGCCGGTGCCCTGGAACAGCACTGTCATCTACGAGATGCACATCGGCACCTTTGTCGATGAGCCAGAAGGAGGCCCTGGTACCTTCGACTCCGCCATCGAGAAGCTCGACGACCTCGCGGCCCTCGGCGTCACCCACCTGCAGCTGATGCCCGTGGCCGAGTTCGCTGGGGACTTCTCGTGGGGTTATAACCCTGCCCACCCCTTCGCGGTGGAGTCATCCTACGGCGGTCTCGATGGTATGCGGCGCTTCGTCGACGCCGCCCACGCCCGAGGCCTCGCCGTCATCGTCGACCTCGTCCTCGTCCTCG
>JBMTAX010000434.1:0-3599 GCA_049429145.1 Myxococcota bacterium | reverse complement strand
GCATGTGGATCTGCTCTGGCCGGATATCGAACAGCACATCAAAGACAACCAACGCCCCGTTCGGTTCGCCGGACATTCACTCGGTGGTGCGATGGCGGCCGTGTGCGCGATGCGATGCAAGTTATCGCCGATCCCATCGAATCCACAGGCAATCTTTACATTCGGTGCACCTCGTGTCGGCAATCGCGAGTATGCGACTTACCTTAAAATCAAGCATTATCGTTGGGTCAATAACAACGACATCGTCCCCCGCATTCCGCCGGTATGGATGGGGTACCATCACATGGGTCGTGAAATCTATCTCAATCGGAGGGGCAAGATCAGCCGCGTCAATGCTTGGCTGCGAGTCCACGACCGCTGGCGCGGCTTATTAGCGACGCTGCGAGCCGGTAAATTGGATTATTTGAGCGACCATTCCATGTCCGAGTACATCACGCACCTCAAAGAGTACTACCTCGCCGAGCAACGCGGCGAGCGGATCCGAGGGCCAAAGGGAGTTGCCCAAGAGACGAAGTAGTACCTGGTCTATCCCTACATCGATGATTGCGAGTTTCCGTGGCCATCGATAGCCTTTACCCATACGCAAGGATGACATCTTCATCACCCCCAGCCGATGACACGACCCGCTCTATTCCGAAAGCCTTGCCGCGATCGGTTTGGATATTGAGTTGGGTCTCGTTCTTTGCGGACATCTCGAGCGAGATGATGTACCCGGCCCCGAGGGCCACGATGTGTGCCGTCGCGTCAGCGAGGTTTGTCCCTGAGGTCTGATCAGGCACGGGGGAAGGCCGATAACTATACCCACCGCGCGCTCGTAGCCGTTCGTCCCAGAACGAGGTCTCGGCACCGACGCGAAGCTGCAGGGTATCTTTGAAGCCAGCGGGGGCAATGCGGCTTTGCCCAGGACCCGGCGCGTCGAGCGCACCGACGAGACCGAGGCTGCTCGCTCCTCGGCCGGAGATGATGGTCTGCACTGCCATGTACGGTGTTGGCGCTGCCGACCACACGGCATATTGCACCTCGGCCTCGAGCTCGACGCGCTCCAACAACAAGAGGCCGAGCCCAGCGCTGTACGTGCGAGGAGCGTAGTTGGCGACGACAGCGATGGGGAATGTGACCGAGGAGTCGAGGCCCTCGAGGGCCACGTTCGCCACGAAGGCCATCGGCAGCGACAACGCCTCCTGAAAAGCGACGCCTACGGTTGCGCGCAACACGTCCCCAACGGAGAAGGGCCCCCCGCGGATGCCAGCGGTCACCGCCGCGTTGGGACTTTGGCGCGCCACGATCGACTGTGAGGTGAAACGATTGCGCAACGGATCGACGCTGAGGTCGACGCTACCGATTTGTGTCGCCCCGATGCGTGCGCCAAAGCCCATAGAGAACCAATCGAACCAGCGAAGCGACAACGCGGGACTCAGCTCCCAATGATCGCTGTAGGTGTCGTAGAGGTACGCGAACGGAACGCTGGGGTCAGGGGCCGTGACATGGGCATAGGTTGCCGATGGCGTGAAGAGCGCGAGTCCCACGACGACGCGATCGGCGAATAGCGGTCCGAGGGGCGCCGCAGCGACGAGGACGGTGCCGCTGCGCGCCGGTGGCTCTCGTGCTGGGACATCGTCGAGTTCACGTTCGAAACGCAGCAGAGGGACGGCAAGAGAGAAGGAGAAGCCGAGTTCAGCCTCGCGCAGCGACGACAATCCCGCCGGATTCTCGTGGGCCGCCTCGGCGCCCTGGGACAGAGCGGTCGCAGCGCTGGCACGCCCTTTGGTGCGCGGCGACACACCGTAGGTCTCGAAGGGGCCGGCGGCGAGCACGGCACCCGCGGAGAGCCATCCCAAGAGGAATGTTGTCACTGCCCGCATCACGGACACGGTCCATCAAGCAGTCGTCGAAACAACGCGACAAGCTCGGTGAAGACACCGCGACCCCGCAGCTCGAGGGCGCCGTTCACAGCGATGGGCGCTGCCTCGGTCGTCAGCAGTCGCCCCACGACGCCAGCGAGGTCGCGCGTCAACGCCGGTTCCTCGCCGAGGACACCCCCGAGTTCAGTCAGAGAAACGCGCAAAGCATCCCCTGCGGGGTCGGCCCCGAACGCGTCGAGGTCCGCGAGGAGCGCGCTGACCTCGAGTGCTTCGGTGCTCAGAAAATCGTAGAGGGTCCCCGCGAGTTCTCCCTCGCTGTCCTGTCGGTCAGCACACTCCATCAGCGCCTGCACGTCGGAAAAAATCTGTGCCTCTGGCTCTAGGATCAACTCAATGAGGTCGAGCAACTTCGTCACCTTTGCGCGAGCTGCATTCTCGTCGGCGAGTTGCCGAATCAGCACGTCATCGAGCACACCACGCAAATATTCGAGGTCAAATCCTGGTGCAGCTACATTGCCGACCACGAGCTGGGAGAGCAAAACGAAGGCATCCCGACCGACGGCCACACTGTTCCCCGCGTCGTCGCTCTCGCCCGAGAACTCGAGCCTCCGCATGAACGCGCGAAACGCGGGCTCCTCGGCCACGTCCACGAATGCGTCGAAGGCGACATCGATCCATACCCGCTTCGTGCCGTCGGCCAGAACCACTTCCAGGTCGAGGAGACGCTGCAGGGCGACCAAGGTGCGCCCGGCATCGCAGCGGGTGAGGACCCGTTGGGACGCGGTCACGACCCCGTAGTGCTCCCCTGGTATCGCGGGGTGAGTCCCAGCGATGTACTGCAAGATGTCGATGACACGAGGCGTGAGGCGCGCGAGGCCCTCTCCCTCGACGTACCCGTCGGCGAGCCGGAGGAACTCCCCCGGCGGCAGTCGAGCGGCGGTCTCTCGGACCACCGGGAGTACGATGCGAAAGCCCCCCTCGTCGAACAGCACGCTGCGCAAAAGCCCCCCGAACTCCTCGAGTCGCCCGTCCTCCAGAGCGCGCCTGGTCATCGCGGTCGCCTCTTCGGTGGTCGAACAGGTCCCGGTAGGGGCCTCGTCTGGACCGATGACGTAGGGCGCCTCGACCCCTACCCCGCCGCAGGACCCGGCGAAGGCGATGGGAAATAGGGGGAGCAGCAAGCGCATGGAGTCTCCATGGCAGGTCAGGACACGATCGTCATCGCAGTTTCACGTTCACGGCACCGGTCTCCCCAGAGCGAACCTCGACCAATATGGCGACCCGGCGCCCCCGATGGCTGGCGATCAGCAGGTGCTCCCCCGCCGGCAATGGGAACTCCCGAAGGGGAACCTTCCGCCCCAAGGCGACGCCGTCGAGCTCGATCTCCGCGCCGCGGCTCCCGTGAACAGTGAGGCGGGCGTCGAAATCCGCGCACCGCATGGTCACAGTGCGCTCGACGCGGCTCTCCCCTTCTCCCGCGAGAGCAAGGTTCTGCGGGACACACCCTGGGCGCTGCAACGTGACCACCTGCGATGAGCCACGAGGTACATGCAGGGTTAGCTTGCCTCGCCTCGCCGGGCCCTCCTGGGGCTTCAGCATGGTGTCGAGGGGCTCACTGCTCAGGATGTACTCGGTTATCTGCGCAGGCATGCGCCACTCGAGCGGCGTGTCGGAAGTCTCGGGTACCTTTGCGGTGACGTCGAGATCGTCATACCCCGCGAGCCCCGAGAGTCGAAG
>JBMTAX010000433.1:0-3603 GCA_049429145.1 Myxococcota bacterium | reverse complement strand
TGCTCGACCGTCAGAATCATCATCTCTTTGACCCGCTGGTCTACCAAGTGTCTACCGGGTTTCTCACAGTACCCGACATTGCCATCCCCATCCGCAGTCTCGTCGCCACACAGCGCAATGTGACGGTGCTGCTCGCTGACGTGAGCGATATCGACCGTGAGCAAAAGGAACTCCATTTCCTCGACGGTGAGCGACTTTCCTACGACTACCTCGTGCTCGCCGCAGGATCCCGGCACACCTACTTCGGCCACGACGACTGGGAGGAGTTTGCCCCGGGGCTGAAGACCGTCGCCGACGCCTTGGAGCTACGCGAGCGCATCTTCTCGGCCTTCGAAGCGGCTGAACGTCTTCATGACGACGACGCTAGGCGTAAGCTCCTCACTTTCGTCGTCGTTGGTGGCGGACCCACCGGCGTCGAACTCGCCGGCGCGCTGGCTGAGATCGCCTACGGGGTGCTCCCGCGGGAGTACCGTCACCTCGCGCATGCGCGTCCCCGGGTCGTTCTCGTCGAGGCCCAAGACTTCTTGCTCTCGCAGCTTCCCCCTGCGCTGTCGCGCTCTGCCCGCGAACAGCTCGAGGGGCTCGGTGTCGAGGTGCGTACTGGTGCTCGGGTGATCGGTGTCGACGACGACGGGGTGATCCTCGATACCGGTCGCCTTGAGTCGCATACCGTGCTGTGGGGCGCCGGTGTCGTCGGGGTTCCGCTGGGAGCGAGGCTGCATACGCCCCTGCATCGCAGCGGTCGCGTGCTGGTCATGCCTGACCTCACCCTGCCTCACGACGACAAAGTCTACGTCGCTGGAGATCTCGCATTTCTCGAGCAGCCGGATGGGCGCGTCGTACCGGCCCTCGCTCCCGCCGCGAAGCAAATGGGCCGACTCGTCGCCCAGAACCTACAGCGCGCCCTCTCCGGTAAACCACGGCGGGCCTTCCGTTACCGAGACCGCGGCACCCTCGCGACCATCGGACGCTCTCGGGGCGTCGGGGTCATCGGCCCCCTGAAGCTGTCGGGCGTGGTCGCGTGGCTCGCGTGGCTCTTCGTGCACCTCGTCTTCCTTGTGGGTTTCAAGAGCCGCATACTCGTGCTCTTCGAATGGATATGGTCTTACGTCACCTTCCAGCGCGGGGCTCGTGTGCTCATTGAGCCGGCGGTGCTCATGGGGCGTCTGCTCGCCTCTCGACACGGCGCTCCCACTCGAGGGAGGCTCTGCCACGTGGAGACCACAGCGTCGTCGGCTGCCCCTTCCTCGCCATGAACTTTCTCGCCCACGCCCGCCATCACCTCGACGCCGATCCATGGGAGCTGGCGGGCACCTCGCTGCCGGATTGGCTGGGGGCGGTGGACCGTCGTGCACGGGTGCAGCTCGTGCACGTGGAGCAAATGCGCGGCGGAGATGACCCTTGTGCCGCGGTAGCGCGCGGCGTGTGGGCCCACCTCGAGGATGACCGCTGGTTTCACACCACCGAGGCTTTCACGCGTCTGACGGCCGCACTCGCGCGACGGATGCGGGCGGCGTGTCCCGAGCACCCTCGACTGCGTGCGAGCTTTCTCGCCCATCTGCTCGTGGAGATGCTCCTCGACGCGACCCTCGATGAGCGCGGAGAGGTGACCTTCGAGGCGTACTACAAGGCTCTAGGACGTCTTGACGAAGGACACCTCGATGCCCACGGAGAGGCGTTGGTGGGGCGGCCGGTTCCCTCGCTCGCCCTCGCTGTTCGGTGGTTCAAGAACGCGCGCTTCCTCTTTGGCTACCGAGCCGATGACGCGTTGCTGCGTCGCCTCGACGGCATTGCTCGTCGAGCGAGGCAACCTCCGCTTCCCCCTGGGCTACTCGCGGTGGTCCCCTGGGCACGTACAGAGGTGCGCCGCCACGCCGAGCAGCTGCTCACGGAGGGCCCGACGCGGTAGCGTACGTCATGTCTCATGTGGGTCAGCTCGGGCGTGTGGTCTCGGCGTCGTTCTTCCTCATTGCCGCGTTCGCGTGCGTTCGCGAGCGGAGCCCAGAGCAGCAGATCGCCGACGTCCTCGTCGAGGGGACGCGAGCCTTGGAGGCACAGAACATCGCGGACGCCGCAGCTCTTCTCGCCGACGACTACCGAGACGGGCGCGGGCGGGACAAGCGCGCGATGAAACAGCTCGCGTTTTACTTGCTGCGGCAAGGACCTCTCTCACTGGTCCTCACGGGCACGGAGATCTCCGTCGATCCTCACCGTACATTCGCGACGGTGACCACCCGGGTGAGCGCCTTGCAGACCGACGGTGCTCCCGAACAGTTCGGCGATCTGCTCCCCCGCGGCCGCAGCGTCGACGTTGAGCTGCGATTCGGCCGCGAGGGTGACACATGGCGAGTGCTCTCTATTGATGGAGATGGGCTGCGCAGCGTCGACGCTCCCTAAAGTCGCGCGAGCGGGCTGAGGCGAAAAGCCGCTGGAGCGGGTGTTTGCCTTATCCTGCACTCGCATTCGGCTCACACCCAGGTTGTTTCTCTCGACGTCGTGATGCCCTCAGCGCGGCGTAGGCAGCCGCTCTGGGAGTTCGGTCCTCGCGGTGACGCTGAAACCCGAACTCTCGGGATGGACGACGACAATAGCGGTGTCAGTGCCATCCTCTATGCCCCAAGAGAGCCTCGCCTCTCTGCCTTCGGCAACTTGTTCGATGCTTCCTGCGTAGTGCGCACAGGTCTCTCTTCCACGATCGAGGACCATTTTGATCGTGGGCGGTGCGTCTTCAGGCACCTTCGCCGGCGTCACCTTTTCAGCTTACGTCGACGCCGGACGAGAATGCGGTGGGAGAGGGGCAGGGCCTAGGTCACGGAATGACTTTCCGCATTCCAAGCAGGAGCGCCGCCGGTGCGTTCTGTGCCGTCGCGCAGACGCTTGCTCCCGGGGCAGGTATCACGCTGGCGGTACCGACAGGCCACATCGTCACCCGGAGTGTAGAGATAAGCTCACCCTCCGGGGCGGGCCGACGTCGCGTTCTGCGTCGTCAGTGCGCGTCGAGGGCGAAGCGCATCAGCACGTCGAGGGGGACCAGCTCGAGCATGGACTCGTGCGTTGCACCCAAGAGCAGCTTCGGCGCGCACCCAGCCTCGTAGGCTTGCTTCCATCGCGCGCCGCAGAGGCACCAGCGGTCCTTGGGCTTGAGACCCGGAAAGCGAGCGGAAGGGACAGGCGTCGACAAATCGTTGCCTGCGCGCTTCGAATACGCGAGGAACTCCGCCGTCATCACGGCGCAGACGATGTGGCGACCCCGGTCTTCGGGGCCGGTCTCACAGCAGCCCGAGCGGAAGAAGCCGGTCATCGGTGAGCGTGAGCACAGCTCGAGCGGAAAACCGAGTACGTTTCGTTGCGTTTCAGACCCAGAAGCGGATTTGGTCGTCATTGACGCCTCCATGAACCTTCTCTTGGCGCCTGTCATCCCCTGGCCGCGACGGCGCGTGCTTCGTCCTCACAGGGTGAGGCAACATCGACATTCCTCGATTTGCGCACCCGGCTCGTTCCGCCGGAGGGTCTGTTGCCAGACCCTCCCCCCGTCGAGCAAAGCTCGTCCGGGGCCCCCCACCCAAGAACGCAGGCAGGGCGAAAACCCGCTGAAGAGGCTTT
>JBMTAX010000432.1:0-3612 GCA_049429145.1 Myxococcota bacterium | reverse complement strand
ACCTCATCCACCACCAGTATCTCTGGCTCCAGGTGGGCAGCCACCGCAAACGCGAGCCGCACATACATGCCGCTGGAGTAGCGCTTCACCGGTGTATCGAGAAACTTCTCGACCTCTGCGAAGTCCACAATCTCATCAAACTTCGAGCGCACTTCCCGCCGCGTCATTCCCAGGATGGCGCCATTGAGATAGATGTTCTCGCGGCCCGTCAGCTCCGGGTGAAAGCCCGTGCCAACCTCGAGCAAGCTCGCGACCCGACCGCGGATCTCTACCCTGCCCGTGGTCGGCTCGGTGATACGGCTCAGAATCTTGAGGAGGGTGCTCTTGCCCGCCCCGTTGCGGCCGATGATGCCCACCCGCTCTCCCCGGCGAATCTCGAAGCTCACGTCCTTCAGCGCCCAGAACTCCTCGTCAGGGGATTGAATCGCCGGAGCCTCTCGTTTCCGCAGCTGGCCAGCGAGGGTGAACGGGTTGAGCCAGCGCCCAGCCGCACGGGCCCTGCGGGCGATAACGTCGCGCAGTGCGGTGTACCGCTCGCCCCCTCCTTGCCGCAGGGAGTAACGCTTGCCGAGACCCTCTACCCGAATGACGACGTCAGACTCGCTCATCTTAAATCACGTCGGCGAACCGCTTCTCCATCTGCCGGAAATGCCACACGCCCAAAAGACCGAGGCCTATGACGCCGCCCATCGAGAGCGCAAAACCGATGGGCTCGATGAGGGCGCCCTGTCCGATGATCGCCCAGCGAAACCCCTCGATGACGCCTACCATGGGGTTGAGCGCATAGAGCCAGCGCCACTCATCGGGGACAACGGCGCTCGAGAACCCGACGGGGCTAATATAGAGCCCGAACTGCACCAGGAATGGGACGACGTAACGAAAGTCGCGGTACTGCACATTGAGGCTGGCGAGGAGCAACCCGGGCCCCGTCGACGCGACAAACGCGATGGTCACCCACAATGGCAGCGTGAGCAGGCGCCAAGTGGGCCACCATTGAAACCACACCATCAGCGCCACCAGGATGAGAAATGAGATCGCAAAATCGACGAAGCTCGTGAAGACCGCCGAAGCCGGCACTATCAAGCGCGGGAAATAGACCTTGGTCAGCAGATTGCTGTTGGCGATGAGGCTCTCTGAACAGCCACTCAACGAGCTTGAGAAGAACTGCCAGGGCAACATACCGGCGAAGACCATCACGGCGTAGGGCGCGTCGCCTTCGCTGGGCAGCTTCGCCAATGTGCCGAACACCACCGTGAAGACCACCATGGTGAGGAACGGGCGCAAAAGCGCCCAGGCGATGCCAATGACGGTCTGCTTGTACCTGACTGACACATCACGCCAGCTGAGGATGAGGAACAGCTCGCGGTAGCGCCACAGGTCTTTCCAGTACTGCTTCTCGATGCGGTTCGGCTCGAGCACGAGCCACGTTGGGTCCGCGCGTGCCGCGCGGTCTGTGCTGGTCGCCTCCGCGGCCGTCTCCGCTTGTGTGACCGCTGCCCTCGCCTCCTGCAAAGTGCTCACTGAGGCAGCTCCTGCGCCCACGAGACAAAGTCCCGCTGTGCCGACGCGTCCCCGTGGTGCAAGGCGACCCGCTGCACTCCGGGAATGGCCCGCAGCCAGGCCAGCAGCTCCCCTCGGTCGGCGTGGGCCGACAGCCCCCGGAGGGTGCCAATCGACGCGCGCACCGGCACCTCTGCCCCGTCGACAGACACTCGCCCTCCCCGCTTGCCGGCCTGTTGGATACGACGCCCCAAGGTGCCCTCGGCTTGGTAGCCCGCGAAGAGGAGGGTGTTGCGCTCGTCGCTGAGGCCCTCTGCGAGGTGACCGAGAATGCGCCCACCCGTGAGCATGCCGCTGCCTGCGATAACGACGAGAGGCCCCGGCATCTCCCGCAGACGACGTGAATCGCGGGCCCGCTCGACCCCATATAAGTCGGCGAAGTCGAGGGGATCGTCTCCTCGGGCGAGGCGGGCGAGGGATTCTTTGTCGTAGAGGCGACGGAAGCGCTGGTGCACGTCGGTGACGACGAGACCCAAGGGGGTGTCTACCGCGACGGGGACCGCCGGCACCCGGCCAGACTCCACGAGGGCGTTCAAGTGGTACAGCAGCACCTGCGTGCGACCGATGGCGAAGGCCGGGATGAAGACCTTGCCACTCCGGTCGACTGCGCGCTGCACGGCCTGGCCAAGCTCACGCTCGATGTCGTCGTGCCCGTGCTCGTGGTCGCGGGATCCGTAGGTCGACTCCATCACCACGAGGTCAACGGGCTGCTCAGCGCTCCACGTCGTGCATGGTTCACGCAGCAAGGGGCTGTGGGGCCTGCCAAGGTCCCCCGAGAGGATGACGCGACTCTTCGCCGACAAAATCTCGACGCTGGCGCTGCCGAGGATGTGGCCTGCCTCGCGGAAGGCGAACCGCACACGAGGTACGGCGGAGTGTTCCCGGAGCTCGTCGTAAGGGAGAGCGACGGAGATTTCGTCGAGGCGCGCGAGGAAGGCGCTCACCTCTCGGGGGCTGGCACCTTGCATCTCGAGGGCGTCCTCGAGAGACAACCGCGCGATGGCCAACGTCGCCGCCGTGGCGAAGACGGGTCGGTCGTATCCACCGTTGAGGAGGGCGGGCAAACTGCCGATGTGGTCGAGGTGGCCGTGGGTAAGCACCACCGCGTCGACGTCTCGCGCTGCATCGGGGAACGACCAACCTGCCTTGTCGCGCCCTTGGGGAACGCCGCAGTCGACGAGCAGCGCACTGCCCCCGAGTTCCACGCGGCTCATCGCCCCGGTGACGCAGCTGACTGCTCCGAGCAGCTCCACCCGACCGTCGCGGAGCTGATGCAGAGGGGTTGTCGCCACCACCTCCCTCACACAAGCCCCCAGGAACGCAAACCAGGAGGTACCTCGCCGGCACGTGCAGGGTCGGTGACGACGGCCGCAGTCGCTTTCGTTACGTCGTCGCAGGTCCCGAAGTCTTCGTGAAGCGCGAGACGCGCCATCACCACCTCGGCAAGCGGGCCCTGACCCACGAGCCAAACATAGACAACGGCTTCGCCCGGATGAGCGGCCCGCACCTCAGCCAGCACCTCGTCGACGCGCGTGCACATGCGCTGGTACTGCCTCGCTACGTGCTGCAAGTACGCATAGGAGAGCCGCGCCTTGGCCTCGAGACCTCGCGGGGTGAGCAAGTACAGGTAGCCGAGCTTGTGCTCGCTGCTCGCGGCGCTCTTCACCTTCACGAGCCCCTTCTCGACGAGCCGTCGCAGGACGAAGTGCACCCGCGACACCGAAACGCCGGCGGCACGGGCCAGCTCTCGTTGGCTCATGGAGGGCCGCTCCGCGAGATTCTCGAGGAGGGTAAGGTCGATCTCCGACGTCGCTGTGTTCACAGGTGGGCTTCGCCCCTTTGCGTCCCGAGAGAGGCGCAAGCTCGGAGTGTAGAGACGGGCACCCACGGAGGGGCTGTCGTGAGGTGCAAGGGCAAGCGCACGGTGCACAGGGCAGAGACTCGAGGAAGTCTCGCCTGACGAGGTTGGTAACACCGGCGGTCTACAGCGTTCAAGATCGAAACAGTTCGGACCACACCCAAGTCGTCAGGGTCTTCGCTGTCTGAGGCGAG
>JBMTAX010000431.1:0-3614 GCA_049429145.1 Myxococcota bacterium | reverse complement strand
CAGAGGTAGACGGACACGGTGGTGCTCGACGACGACGGCTTTTGGAACAAGAGACCGAGAACCTGCTGACGGTGGTACGTGCGGGTCTGGCCACTGAGCCACTCGTAGCGACGGTGTTGGAGCGTGCACTTCGGGGATTGCTGGTGCTCGAGCCGGTTTTGTCGACGAGAGGCCCCTTTCAAGTCCACCTCATGCTCCTCGACGCGGGCCTCTCCGCACCGGCGATCGAAGAGGTGGATGTCTTGCTGAGGGCACAGGTTCTCGAGTCTCGAGGACGAGTTCGTCGGGCTCGGGGACTCAATGAGGAGAGCCTTGCAGACTTGGAGCATGCGCTTCGTCTCGCCCGGACGGCAGGCGACGAGTATTGGGTGCTGCGAACACTCGCGAATATTGGCACGCACCACGTGCTGGCGGGACAGTTGTCGCTCGCCGAAGCCATCTACGACGAAATCGTTCCCCTGATGCGCAGGGTCGATGACCGAAGACTCGAAGGACGAAGCTATTCTTTTCTCGGCACCTTGCGTCGACGACAAGGCCTCTTGGCAGAGGCGCAGTCCTGCTACGAGAGAGCGCTCGTCATGCACCGGCAGGAAGGGGACCGTCGCTACGAAGGGATCACACTCGGGGAGCTGGCGACGATGCTGATCGCGCAACGCAAAGGGCATGAAGGAGCCCGCCTCCTCGAGGAAGCGCTCTCGATCCACCAAGAGGTGGGCAACAAACGCTTCGAGGGTACGGTGCT
Organism: Myxococcota bacterium; assembly: GCA_049429145.1. GTDB lineage: Bacteria > Myxococcota > UBA727 > UBA727 > CAYLZW01 > JBMTAX01. The sequence goes on along the minus strand of JBMTAX010000431.1, from coordinate 2,872 downwards.
CCACGAACTTGCACGCCTTCGGCTGGAAGAAGGCCAGCTCGACGACGCGCAGCGCCACGCAACGCAAGCCTTGTCCCTCTATCGCGACGTCATCGACCGCGCAGGAGAAGGGCGCGTGCGCACACGCCTTGGTGAGGTACTCGCTCGCCAGCATCGCCTCGAGGACGCTCGGGAACAGTTTGACCGGGCAGCCGCGCTCTTTCAGCGCAGCGGCGAAACCGTGGAGACCGTGGTCTGCCTCACGCAGTGTGCCACCGTCGAAGCGGCGCTTGGTCACAGGGCACTGGCGCAGGCGTCCTATGAGGATGCGGCGGCGCTGGCCGCCCCTCTCGCGGACCCTGTGGTGCGGCGGGCGCTCGACGAGTGCCGCGCATTTTTGACGGCCAGCGCGCCAGCGCCGGAGTCCGCGTTGTCGACGACCAAGGGGTCTACGCCGGCCGCTGCCGGGGCGACGGCGCGTTCGCCCGAAGGCAAGCCTCCTAATCTGCGTCTGCTGCAAGCGGCCATGCGGAAGTGGAAGGCGCTGCGTCGGCCGCGTCCCCGCTAACGCGTTCCCCCCCGTCGAGACCGTGACCGGCGCTCAGGCCCCCGTGCTTGGCGCGCTGGACTCGCTTGCCCAGGCGGCTTCGTACCGGAAACGTCGCTGACGAAAATCAATGACTCGACCTGCGTCATCGAAGCGGAGCCCCTCAGCCTCCAAACGGGCGCGCTGTTCCTTCCCGCGATGGTCGTCGCCGCGAAAGCTGATGCAGCCCCGGTGGTTGATGACGCGGTGCCACGGGACGTCGACATTCCCGGGGGAGAGGGCCGCGAGCGCGAACCCCACCTGCCGCGCCATTCTTGGCGCACCAAGCGCCCCCGCGACGTCGCCGTAGGTGGTCACTTCTCCCGCAGGTACGCGCATTACCAGCGCATACACGCGTTCTGGAAACGAGTGCTTCTCGACGGGGTCGGCTTGAAGGCTGGGGCTCGGTCGTGGAGCGATGACGCGCTTCATAGCCGCAGCGTCTCGAAGCGCACGCGTCCGGCCACAATGGCGTCGCGGATGGCACGTTCTCCTCGGCTGAGCTTCGCATTCCCGGTCTTCACCTCGACGAAGACCACCTCAACCTCTGCCCCCTCGCTGTGACCATCGAAGACGACGTAGTCGATGGGAGCGCCCAGGAAGCGGGCATCCTCCAGGGTGTAGGGAAACTCTGGCAGCAAGGGTGCGAGCTGCTCGCCGACCTGTCCGAGGAGGGTTGCACGACTTGCGCTGATCGCTTCTCGCCGCTCACGACGGAGGGTCAACTGGAGACGCAGCGAGAACCACCCATACACGAGGAGGGCGGCGACCAGGGCACCAGCCAGGAAAGGGAGCGTCACGCCGGCGAGCGGGAGGGGGTCTGGGCTCATGGGCCATGAGACGACGCAGCGCCAAGAAGGGCAAATTTCTCGACGCTGCGATCTTTCCTACGCGAGGGTACGGCGGTGCCTATTCCGTCAATGTCACAATGCGGTCGACGGCGTGCACCGGAGCGGCATCACCCGCCATGAGGTGCTTGATCGCGCCAAGCACCATGCGCTGCTTCTCGAGCAGACGCTTGCCGTCGAAGGCCCTCGCGCGCACGGTGATCTCGAAGTGCCCAGGGGAAGCGCAGCGCACTTCTGCCTGGCTGTCGTCGATGGTCTGCTCGATGGCAGCGCGAATGGCGTGTTCCACATCCATGAGAGACTCTCCCGTGCTCGTGCGACGAACCGGCGATGAGGGCTAGTACTTCGGCAGACCTGGGTGCAGGTCGGCCCAAGCCAAGATACCCCCCTCGAGGTTCCACAGGTTCGTGAAGCCCTGGGTGAGGTACTGCTCTGCGGCTGCTTGGCTGCGACGACCGCTGCGACACTGGAACACGATGAGCGCATCTTTAGGCAACGCGGCCAGTTGCTTGGCCCCCGCCTCGTCGAGCATCACCGCCTCGGCGATGGAGACGATGGCCCGCTCGTCGGCAGGACGCACGTCGAAAAGGTGTAGTGCCTCTCTGGCCTCGAGCCTTCTCTTCAGGTCGGCGCCGGTCATCTGCCGAACCTTCGGCGGCTCGTTTGGGTTCTCGATCTTGAAGCCTTCGCCGCCGGGGCCGGTGACGAAGTCGATGGTGAGGCCCCCGGCACGACGCGCGCTGCCACGGTCGAGGAGGACGAGCATTCCGTTGGCGTTCACCTCGACATCACCCGTGAGCCGAGGGCCAAAGGACAGCCCGTACTGGAACTGTGGACCCACTTCGAGGCGAAGGAACTCGTACTCGGCATCTTTGGCGGCCTCTGCGAAGGCGGCACGGGCGCTGTCGGTGATGGTGACGGTGGGTGGCTCGACGTCGAGCGGCTTCACCCCGAGAACCTCGGCCAGTTCCCCCGACCCGTGCATATCGCGCACGATGTCACAGCCACCGACGAACTCCCCCTTCACATACAGCTGCGGGATGGTCGGCCAGTCAGAGAAGTCTTTTATGCCCTGGCGGATGGCAGGGTCGGCGAGGACGTTCACCGTCTCGTAGCTGGGGAGATAATCGTCGAGGATAGAAACCACCTGGGAGGAGAAGCCGCACTGGGGCAAGGCGCGGGTGCCTTTCATGAAGAGCACCACTTCATGGTTATCGATGAGCTGCTGTAGTTGGGCACGGACCGCGTCGGTGAGCGTCATGGGACCTCCACTAGGTGGGAAGGGATGTAGCGACTGTGGGAGGGCGCACAAGGGGGCGCCTTAGCGTAGGCGTCACGCCGAGTGCCTCACTCCGACGCGACCACCGCCAGCAAATCGTCTAGGAGTGCGCGGCCGCGAGCGTTTCCCAGGGTCGCATGCCACGGACCCACCTGGGCAACGTAGTCCTCGGCGCCCGGC
>JBMTAX010000430.1:0-3620 GCA_049429145.1 Myxococcota bacterium | reverse complement strand
GTGGGTGTGCGATGACTAATGGCCGTGGTCCGCGACCTGTTCTGCCGCCTCGCGTCATTCAGCGCGTAGGCGTGAGCGGTGCCTCGGGCGCCGATGAGTGGTTTGCCTTTGATGTCGACACCCAGGTTGCACACCTGCATGCGCGGGTTCCGCCCGCCGTCGGAGAAAGGTTGCAGCTCACCCTCTTCCCACAAGGTGCCTCTGGCCTTGGGCATGTGGCCCCGACGTTCACATTTCAGGGTCAAGTGAGCCAAACAGGGGACCGCGCAGACCCCCATGCGTACTGCATCCTGGTGGAGGCCGCTCACCTGCCCTCGATACTCGCCTGGCTCGGCTGGGCCCCGAACGACGTACCGGCCGCAGAATGTGCCCCTGACCTTCTTGCCGAGCTGCGCGAGCTCGCTACCCGGCTTGAGGGTCTTCAGGATGCTTCTCCTCCTCCCTCCACGCCAATGGATGTGGATGCGGTGCTGCTTGAGTTCGATATGGCGCCTCCAAGCCACGATGACGCGCTCGACCTCGCGGGACACACCCTCCACCTCACCGAGGTACTCCTCGACCACGAAGAGCTTTCCATTCTCGATAGACCGGCGTCGTTGAAGGGCGGCGCGCACTTGGGGGGCGGTCTCCGCGGGGCATCTGAGCCGCAGCCCAACATGCTGCGACTCGATGTGGCGCAGAGGGCCGAACTCCCTTCGCTGGCTGTCGCCTTGCCCCCCATTCAGATGGCGATGCCAGACGCGCCACCTTCGCCATCGCTAGACATCTCGTCCTTCCAGCCTTTTCAGGATGACGAAGCCACCGTCGCCGTGCCTGCGGTGGCGATGCAGGCCCTGGATTTCGAGTTCGAACAGCAGACCGAGGACCATGACGTGGCTGTCGACGTGACGTCAGAAGCTCCCACCCCGCGTGAATCCGCAGGGCTCGCGGATGCCGGAGTCGGGTACTCCCAAGTGGGCCGAGACCGCTCCGAGAAGCCTTCCGTGCCCCGGCCGCCCGTCGGAGAGCGCCACGCACAGCAGCGCCCACCGTCGCCGGTGGCGACCCCACTCGAGCAGTTGCTCGCGCCCTTGGCCGGATGGCCACCGGGACGTGGACCGTTGCGCCGCTAATGCGAGGCTGTGCGCGGGCCCGATGAGGCAAAATCGATATTCGTCGATGGGCGCACCCAGCTCGTTCCACCCGGGGATCTGGTGCGAGACCCTTTCCCCGTCGAGAAAAGCTCGTTCGGCCGCCCTCCCACGCAAGAGCGCAGGCCGGGCAAAAACCCGCTGGGGCGGCATTTCACTTTAGCCTGCTTTGGCTCCGGTGTGTTCGTCAGTTGCCGACGAGCCCGTGTCGGATCGCGAGCTGCACAAGCTCTGCTGTCGTCTTCAGGCCGAGGATATCCATCATCTTGTATTTGTGTGTTTCGACGGTTCGGGCCGAAATATTCAGAATGGAGCCGACTTCCTTCGCGCTCTTCCCTTCGGCCAACAGCTGCAAAACATCGCGCTGGCGCTGTGTAAGCTCAATGGCTGCCCTCCCCCCGGTGCGACCGCCTTCGATGTAGTCCTCTACCCGGGGAAGCGCGAGTTGCGCAGAGAGGTGCCGTTCCCCTCGGAGGGCAGCGTGAATTGCCTGGACGAGTTCCTCGGAAGCCGAGTGCTTCAACACATATGCGGACGCCCCTGCCTCCAGCGCTCTTGTGGCGTACACGGCGTCGCGGTGCATGGTCAGAAACACAAATTGGGCCTCGCAACCTTCGGCACGAAGTTTACGACACGCATCAATGCCGTTGAGCAATGGCATCGTGATATCAGTCACGATGCAATCAGGCTTGAGTTCTAGGGCCTTCACGAGCAACTCCATGCCATCGGCGGCCGTGCCCACGCACTCGAACTCGTCTTCGATCAAGCCACGGAGACCCTGCAGCACAATCGTATGGTCATCGGCGAGGAGGACTCGAGGTCTGGTCATGTGCCACCTTCTGGCAGAGAAAGAGTGATGGTCGTACCCTGGCCTGGCGAGGACAAAAATCGAAAATTGCCACCGAGAAGCCTCGCTCGCTCCGCCAGGCTAGAGAGGCCAAGCCCCACGCGGGAATCAGGGCCCTCGGTCGAAAAGCCGGTGCCGTCATCGCTGATGGTGAGGAGTACCCCTTTGTTCTCCACACGAAGTTCGACCCGCACCTGGCCCGCATCAGCGTGTTTTTCGATGTTGCGCAAACTCTCTTGCAGCGCGCGAAAGAGGCACAGGCGAGCCTCGGCCGGCAACTGCTCTGCCGATTCGTCGAGCCCGAGCTCAACGGGGGGGCCGCCACGTTCAAAATACGCCCGACATTCTGATTCCATCGACGCACGAAGACCCAGGTCATCGAGTGTGGTTGGATGAAGCCGATGGGATACCCCGTGAATGTCGTCGCCAAGGCGCGCGGCTTGCTGCCGTACTTTCTCGAGCCGCTCGCGGGTTTTTCGGGGAATAGAATCGAGATCTCGAGCCATTCCCCCTGCCTCGATGGCGAGCGCCGCGAGGCGCTGGCTGAAATCGTCATGCAGTTCCCGCGCGATCCTCTTCCGCTCCGACTCTTGTGCTGTAATGAGCCGGCCCGCGAGCACCTCAAGTTCCGTGCGGGAAACGGTGGTGCGCTCGAGATTTTCAGCCATTTCGTTGAACGTATGGGTGAGGGTAGCAATTTCGTCAGCTCGGTCGACGTCGATACGGATCGAACGATCCCCTCGCCCGATTCGCTGCACCGCCAAGACAAGCTGCTGGATGGGCTTCGTCGCAGAGTCGGCCAACCATTGCGCCACCATCAAAATCAGCAAGGTGAGGACAAGTGCAAGAAGCAGAAATCCGCGCTGCAGTGCCGAGACGGGCTCAAACGCCTCGGCTTCATCGATCTCCGCCACGATCGACCAATCTAGACCGGGCAGGCGGAGCGGTCCGCGAGAACGGAGCACTGGCTGCCCACGTATCCCTGTCGTCTGAACAAGGGCCGGGTTTCCCTGAAAGGGACGAATCTCCGGCCCCTCACTCACCTCGAGCACAAGAATCGCTGTCTGCTGATGGCGGAGCTTCTCAAGGGCGGCGTTGGGTACCCCTGCTATCCGTAGGCTCGCCAAATAGGCGCCCGGGGCCGCTAGATCATAACGCAGATCACTCCGCAGCGTTCGGTCGTTGCCTACAATGTAGGCTTGCCCTGTCTTACCAAGACCATCCTGTTCCCATTGCCCACCACCCGTCATGACCCGGTTCACCTCGTCGATAGAGACCTGAACCGCGATGACTCCAATTTTTTTACCATCCCGAACTATCGGTGCTGCGAGGAACGCAGCCGGGGAGAAATAGGAGGGGCCATAGGGACGATAATCTTTAATAACCAAGGAATCATTTCCCTCGGAGCGCAAGACTTCGGCCACCGCAAGAGCGAGGGGACTCTCAATATAGGGAGACTCGTGAAGGGACATCCCCAGATCAATTTCTTTGAAGACTGTGTAAGCAACGACGCCGCTCTCTGCATCCACGAGGAAAATGTCATAGTACCCGAAGGCCTGTAGATACCTCCGGAAGACAGGATGATGACTCTCGTGAGCAACCCCATAGGCGCCCGCTTCCGGTGTTGATTGCACCAAATCTTT
>JBMTAX010000429.1:0-3599 GCA_049429145.1 Myxococcota bacterium | reverse complement strand
TGGCAATACGCGCTTCACGACGTCGACGCGGCAGGCACCTGACTTCGCCAAGCCTGGTCTGCCGGGGGAAGAGCGACGCCTGCGCCTTTCGCTGAAGCTGCTCGCCGACGTGGGGCTCCTCGGGTTCCCAAACGCGGGCAAGTCCACCTTCCTCGCGACGGTGAGCGCCGCCCGACCGAAGATCGCTGACTACCCCTTCACCACCCTCGTGCCCCAGCTCGGCGTCGTCGGCATCGCCGAGGGCCAGAGCTTCGTCGTCGCCGACATCCCGGGCCTCATCGAAGGGGCCGCCGAAGGGGCTGGCCTAGGCATTCGCTTCTTGAAGCACCTCGAGCGCGTGCGCGTGCTGTGTCATCTCATCGAGGCCCCGAGTGACCTCTACGGCGACGAGACCGGGGAGAGCGCGGGGGGCTCACGGGTGCTCGCGCGCTACCGCGCCTTGCGCAAAGAGCTGTCGGCCTTCAGCGAGGATTTGGCGAACCTCGACGAAGTGGTGGTGCTGTCGAAGATCGATCTCTTGGCCGGCGACGACGCGAAGCTCCACCCCGAAGTACAGGCCCTCAAAGACGAGCTCGACGAGCGGCAGACCCCGCTGCTGTTCATGAGCGCCGCGGGCAACCTCGGCATCCCCGAGGTGAAGGGGGCCCTGTGGCAGCGGGTGCAGCGGGAGACGAACCCCTATGGGAAAGCCCCCGCGAAGAAGGTCTTCGACCCCCTCGCGTAACAGGCTGAGGCGACAAGCGGATTTTGCCCTGCCTGCGTTCTTGGGTGGGGCCCCGGACGAGCTTTGCTCGAAGGGCGGAGGGTCTGGCGACTGACCCTCCGGCGGAACGATCCCGGTGTGCACATCGACGAAGATCATTTTTGCCTCCTGGTGAGCGGGTTTCCCGGCCTAGCCGAAACGCCCCCGCCTCCCGCGAAGAAGCAGCGGGCAGATTTGTCATGTGGCAGGCTATGGGGCGTCTGGCGGCAACGGCGAGATGCGACGCCAGCCGCAAACGAGGAACACCGCCATGGGCCTGCATCCACGCCCGCTCATTTGTTTTTTGGCGTCGCGCCGGCTGCTTGGTGCTGTGATGCTGCTCGTCACAGCGGGATGCGATGACCGACCTCTGCAACCCGAAGGTCCGGCGCAGACCCCTGCGAGCGATGGGTCCGCCGCCTGCGATGTCGAGAGCGAGCTCTTCGCCAACCACTGCGTGGGCTGCCACAGCGCGGGGGGAACCCCGCCCGTGCTGACCGCGGGCAGCGCCCGGAACCTCGTCGGCGAACTCGCTGCGGACGGCGAGACCCCCTACGTGGTGCCCGGTGACCCAGAGGAATCGCTGTTGTACCGCAAGGTCGCGGGCACCCAAGGGCCTGACGAAGGGGGCCGTATGCCTCCGGGCGCGCCCCTCGACGACGGTAGCGTTGACCTTTTGGCCCGCTGGATTCGTGACGGGGCAGCGGCTTGTGGTGACGAACCCCGAGGGGACGGCGCAGACGACGACGCGAGTGGTGGCGGCAGGCCCAGCGACGACGGCGAGCTCACCACGTGGCACGAAGACGTGGCGCCGGTGGTCATGGAGCACTGCGCCTCCTGCCATCGTCCCGACGCCGTGGGTCCGTTCTCGCTGCTCTCCTACGACGAGGCCAAGCCTTGGGCTTCGGCGCTGGCGGCGGCCACGGCCTCGCGACGAATGCCGCCGATTCCGGCCGACGCCAGCGGGGCCTGCAACACCTTCAGCAATGTGCGCTGGCTGAGCCAGTCAGAACTGCAGGTCTTCGCCGATTGGGTGGCTGACGGCACCCCTGCCGGCGACGACAGCGCGACCCCGGCGGTCCCCCCCGTGGGGGGGACCCTGCCAGGGGCAAACCGCACAGTCGCCATGGCCGCGGCCTATACACCGCAAGGCCTCGACGACTATCGCTGCTTCGTTCTCGACCCCGGGCTCACATCAAGGGAATACCTCACGGGCTACCAGGTGAAGCCCGGCGACCCACGCGTCGTGCATCACGTGATTCTATACGCGCCCGACACCGACGACGCGTCGGCGCGCGCCGTGTCACTCGATGACGAAACCGCGGGTCTTGGCTACCCATGCTTCGGCGGCGCGGGCGTGGCGGCTTCGACCGTTGGTATCTGGGCCCCGGGCAGCCCCGCGCTGGAGCACCCCTCAGGCACCGGCCTCCCCTTAGCCGGAAACCGCAAGCTCGTCCTGCAAGTTCACTACAACACCGCAGCGGGCTCGTTCGCTGACCTGACGACGGTGGAGCTGCGCACAACGAGTTCGGTAGACAAGCCAGCAGAGCTGTTCTTGCTGGCCAACACCGACTTCGCACTGCCGCCCGGCCAGCCCGAGGTCGTCGTCACAGCGCAGGCAACCCTCCCGCCTTTCCCCGGCACCATCGAGCTGTGGGCGTTGTACCCCCATATGCACAAGCGCGGTCGCACGCTGACCCTCAACATCGACGAGCAGTGCGCCGTGGATGTGCCATTGTGGGACTTCAACTGGCAACACGCCTACTTCTTCGAGGAGCCGATGGCGGTAGTCGGGGGCCAGACCATCACGTTGACCTGCAGCTACGATACGTCGTCGGCGAACGCTGTCGTGCGCCATGGCGAAGGCAGCGAAGACGAGATGTGCCTCGCCTTCGCGTACATCGTGCGATGAGCCTCTCGCCACCGCAGCTGCCCGCTGTGGGGCACGATGATGGGCGAGTGGTGCCTCGCGACGAACGCGGCTTCACGGCTCCGTGGCGGCTCAGTCTGGCACAGGCACGTCGTAGGCTTGGTCCATGTCTTGTGGGGCTTGCCCTGTGCGCGGGGGCGTTGTCATGTGGCGTCGATGAGGACAGTGCGTCGGCGTCCGCGGACGCGGTAATGAGCGCAACCAATTGCGAGCAGGTAACACGGATTTCGGCGCGCCCTCTTGTGCTCGCGAGCCGCTTTGTCGAGGACGATGAGGGGCGTGACCCACTGGCGGACCACCGCCCCGTCGAGGCGGACTGCTCTTCAGAGGGTGTCGTCGTCGAGGGGAGCAGCTTTGAAATCGACACCGGGCTCTGCGCCTACGGAAGCTTTGTGCAGCCGAGCCTCGCCCCGGTACGCACCGGTGACGTTGTGCGCATCGCGTTCTTTCACCAGGCCCTCGTCGCAGCGGAGCCCGCTGAGGCTCACATCGCGTTCTTGCTCGATAAGACCGTACTGTGGGAAGCGGCGATCCCCATTCCCCTTGGGGCAACGCCTTACGACGTCGAGATCACCTCGCCTTCTGACTTCGCCGTCGGCACTGAGGTACGGCTACACCTGCACAACCACGGCGCGAACACCTGGAAACTCCTGTCGATCGACGTGGAGGAGTGCGAGCCTGCGTGAACGCTCCATGACGGTGGAGTGCGTTGCCTGCGCTCACGACGTCGACAGGCTACAACACGTGCGCTGGATCGACGTCGATCACGAGCCTGCACTCGGTCTTCTGCAAAGCCCGCTGCAGGGTCTCGTCGCTGCCGAGAGCACGGAGCAGCTGCATGCGCTGTGCGACCCCACGGGTCTTCACGAAGACTTGATGTCGGGTGTGCCCACGCAGTCGCTCGAGCGGCGCAGGCGCCGGACCGAG
>JBMTAX010000428.1:0-3624 GCA_049429145.1 Myxococcota bacterium | reverse complement strand
TTATTTGTGCGGCACCGTGGGTTGCGATTGTAGGGATCCGGCCTATCCCGATGATGAGACGAGCATGGCATGCCTCGCCCCTGTCGAATGGCTTGGGGATGGGTATTGTGATGATTCTGCGAATGAAGAGGCATGCGCGTGGGACGAAGGGGATTGTTGCCCGAGCACTTGCGAGGCGGGGACGTATCCATGCGGGGAGAATGGTTACCGCTGTCTCGACCCCGACGTCGCTCCAGATGCAGGGACTGGACTGCCGGCAGATGACGATACTGATGCGGGTAGGATGCCGGGAGAGGAGCCTGTAGGGGAGGTAGACGCCGGTGCTTTGGCAGGCGGAGACGATACTCGGGCCAACGACGCAGACACAGATGACAAGACGAATGCCTCTCCACCGACAGAGGATGGGGCAGAGGTGGCGTCGGAAGGGCGTGATCGGGAGCAGACGGACTCAGGTTCGGCAACATGCAGCTCGTCGCTGACATCCTCCCGCCCACCATCGTTGCTGGCCCTGATCTGGCTCTCTGCGCTCCTTGTGCTTCCTGCTCGCCGTTCACGACACTGATGCGCTACGGCGCGCACAGGGCGTGAAGGTGGCGAAAGACACACCCGGCCAGGGAGCGGCCCGACAGGAACGCTCCCTCTACCTTCGTGCCATGACACCAATCGCCGCCGACCCCGAGGCAGAGTGTGCCGTCGTACAGCGAACCTTCGTTGAGCGGGTTACCCGCGCGCGCGAGCAGCCACCGTTGGTGAGTCAGCAGCGAGGGGGTCATGCGCTGTGCGGGTTCGACCCCTGTGCGCTCAAACAACTCGTCGAGCAGCGCTGCCGCGACCTCTTCCCCCGAGTCGTCGAGGTGGGCCCGGGTGAATTCCTCGGTGGCGTGCAGCACCCAGCGTTCAGGATGTTTCGTGTTCTTTGTGCGCCCAGGCTTGCTGCTGTCTCGTGCGGCGAAGGCGAGGCGGGTCCCGTTGACGAAGAGCCCGTCGAAACGAATCGGAAGGCGCTCGTGAAACGCGAAGCCTACGGCGTGCACGGGCTCGGAACGAACCTCGCTGAGCGTGCCCCAGAAATCGGGCGCCATAGGTTCGAGGAGGTCTGCAGCTTGCTCGGGGGGAATGGTCAGCAGCACGCAGTCATAGGGACCTTCGAAGTCGTTCTCGCAGCCCAGGAACCAGCCTGCAGCGCGTCGCTCGAGGCGCAGAACGCGGACACCTTCGAGGATGTCGATTCCCTCGGCCAACCGCTCTGCGAGGCTGCGCATGCCTGGCTGGGCGACATAGCGCACAGTGCCGTGCTTTTCCTCGAGCCCCCCGTCGGGACGCACGGCACCGATGGGACCGGGCCAAGGGGCGATGAGTCCGTCGTCTAGCCAGCTCTGCACGAAAGGGAGAAATACGGGGTGACGCGCGGTGAAATATTGCGCCCCGAGGTCAAAGCTCACCTCGTCATCGCGCAGCAGCCTCGTCGCCAAGCGGCCTCCGAGCCGCCGGCCTTTGTCGAACACTTTCACGCACACACCCTGATCTTGGAGGGCCCGCGCGCAGCTCAATCCAGATAGACCCGCGCCGACGACGGCGACACGCCAGGGACAAGACGTGCCACGAGCGGTACGGGTCGCATAGCGAGCGACGTCGAGCCGGGCCGCGTGTTCGTGAAGCGGACGTTCCCGCACACTGCCGAGAACCGGCCGCTCTTCGGGGAAAGGGCGGTCGAAGAGGCCGAGCGCCCAGAGCAGACCGCCGACGGAAGAAGGGTCTCGTCCGTCGAGTGCGAAGCGGTCGTTGAGGTCGAACAACATCGCTGCGGCGTCCCCGGGGGACTTTGTCCACAGTGGCAATGCCTTCGCCCACGTCATGCGGACATTGTTGTGCAGTTCGCCATGCCGCAGCAGCGAGCGTTGCGCTGCGTCCCACAGTTTGTCGTCACTTGTCGCACGAGCGAGCCGCTCCCAGGAGAGGAGCTGTTCTCGTCGATCCCCTGCATGTCTCTCCAAGGTCTCAGCGGCCCACCGCGGAAGCAGGGCCAGCGGCGAGGTGTCTTCCTCGGTGATGTGGTCGCAGAATGACCATGCAAGCTCACGCCAGACACAGAGCTCGTCAAGGAACTTCGCAGCGCCAGTTCCTCCTCGAGCGGCGGCCTCGCGGGCGAGGCGAAAAGGGGAGACGTGGCCGAAGTGAAGGTACGCGCTCATGCGGGAGACACCCTGCGCGTCTAACGGGTCGTTGCGTCGTCGGTCGTAGCTGTCGAGGTGGTTGTCGAAGAACACGCGCCAGCGGTCGTAGCCCGCCTGTGAACCTCCACGGGTGTCGCCGACCGGCGGCAAACCCTGGTCGATGTCACATGTCGCAATCGCTTCCATTGCGGTGCTGCCTCTCACATCGAATGGTGTGAAGGGCAGCTCTGGGTGCGCGAGGCCCTCTGGTACCGGCTGCTCGACGTAAGGCGTACGGATACGATCGGTGCGGAGAGATGCGGTGGCTTCACGATAGGCGTAGGCACGCTGAGGCTGACGCGAGACGAACGCCATGGGTACCGTGCACGCGGTGTCGACGAGAAGCACCGGTGCGCGCGTGGTCGCCGCGAGCTTTCTGGTCCAGCGTCGCAGAAACGGGACCGGCACATCCTCAGTGACGACGACGCGAGCTTGCGCTGCAAGCCCTGCGAGCACCTTCTCGCGATGCCCTTTGCGCTCGAGGTGAAATGCGTAGGGGATCTTTCGAGCGGCGAGCTCCTCGGCCACGTCAGCAGCTCCCTCAAGCGCGAACGCGTGTAGGCGCAGCGAGGCGAAAGGGTAACGCTCGCTGAGGCCGTGGTAGACGAGCAGCCCGCTTCGGCTTTCACGAGCGAGTCCCAGAGCGACGTCGAGGGCCGGGTTCTCATGGCCGCGGGCGGCGCTGTGCATCCAATAGAGCACAAAAGTGCCTGGCCCCCAGGAAGTGCGGGGCTCGGCTATGCGGGTGCGCTCGACGAGGGGGGAGGGCAGCGGGGCCAGTAGTGCAGGCGGGACGATTCCAGGACGCATTCCCTTTTGATGCACCTCAAGCCTCCGAGGGAGCATGGCCCTGGGTAGAGCCGCAAGCGACGCCGCCATCATGGCCCTGGCCATTCTTTTTTTCTGTGCGGGCGCTCCCGGGATCGCGGTTCGTCGCGAGACGGCTACCGATTTGGCATCGCCTTCTTTCGTCTCCCTCGCTACCCTGTTGCACAATCATTTCGGTCACCAAGCCGTCCCACCACCGTACGGCGCGGTGACATCCGCACCGGTATCGGGGGAGGTGAGTTGTGGTCGCGAACTTTGAGCTCCCCTTGCTCACCGGCCGAATCCTCGTCTTCTCCGACTTCAACTGTCCTTACTGTTTCACGCTCAATGAATGGCTCATGGAGCTAGGTCTCCAAGACCGGTTTCGTTGGGTGGGCATCGAGCACCGGCCAGATCTGCCCGCCGCCGGGCAAAACCTTGCCTCGGATCGGCTACAGCTGTTGCGTGAGGTCGAGGACGTGCAGCGTCGCGCTCCTGAGGTGGGGGTGCGGGTGCCACCCGTGTGGTGCAACTCGAAGGATGCGCTCTTGCTCATGAATGCGGTCGAGATTGACGACCCTGTGGCAGCGCCGCAGCTGCGGCG
>JBMTAX010000427.1:0-3627 GCA_049429145.1 Myxococcota bacterium | reverse complement strand
GGAGAACTTCTCCACCTGCTACGAGGATTGCTTCGGAACGGGATGAGCTTCGGCGTCGACATCGTCGCGCGCTCCCGCCCCGTGCGCCAGGGCGAGCATGCTCGCGCGGGTTGCCTGCATCAGCGCGTCGAGGTCGGCAGTGGTACGGCCTGCGGTCTCGATGGGCGCGCCGAAGGAAACTGTCACGCGTTGGCCAGTCACCGCTCCCCACTGATCGGGGGGGATGACGTCGAGGGTGCCCTCGATCCACACCGGTACGATGGGCACCCCGAGAGAGAGGGCAACGTGAAAGCCGCCTTTCTTGAACCCATGGAGGCGCCCGTCGCGAGAGCGGGTACCCTCGGCCGCGACCCATAACGAGGTGCCGTCAGCGACGACACGCTTGCCCTCCTCGAGCTGGGCGATGGCCCTCGCGCGGTCGCTGCGGTCGACGAAGATGCAACCGATGTCCGCGGCGGCGTCACCGAACACCGGGACGCGACGCAGCTCTGCCTTCGCCACAAATCGCAAGCGACCGGGGAACGCGCGCAACACGCACGGGATGTCGAGCAGCGACGCGTGGTTCGACAAGAGCACATAGGAGCGCTCCTGCTCGAGATCCTCGGCCCCACGCACGGCCAGCGTGAGCTTTGCGATGTCGAAGACGTGATCAGACCAAGCCCGCATGACGCGGTCGGCAGCCTGCGGGGAGAGGCGCTGCAGCAATGATCGACCGACGATTCGCCCCGAGTGGCTCAGGGTGTGGGCGAGCACCAGATACGTGCGCCACGTCGAGCGTCGCTGCTGAGCGCCGCGGTGATCGATGAGGAGTTGCTCGGTCGCTGGGTTCATGCGCGAGGACGACTCAGCGCACCAACGAGACCATGCCCGGTGCGGTGCGCTCGAGAGAGTGGATGCGCTTCAGGTGCATATGCAAACGCTCCTCGAGGAGCTCGCGCACGCCTTGCTCGGCTGCGAGGGTCGCTGGCTCATCGAGCGACGAGCGCTGCCCAACCTCACCTCCGGGGACCACAGCGGTCGCCAAAGCGAAGGTCGCGGAGAAGAGGCAGAAGGCAAGAATGGCGGTGAGGGCGAAACGCCCCTCGAGCTGACGAGTCACGCGACGGACAAAACGGGGCATAAGGTCTCCACGTAGGTCCTTGAGGTTCCGCTCGGCCCCGAAGGGGGCATCACAGCGACCATAGACGCAGGCAGACCCACCTCCAAAAAAATGGCCAAGCACCCCGTGCCTGTTTGTGCGGTGGCACCCCTTTCGTTTCAGCCCTCGGCCCGCCGTCCGGGGCCCCCGCCGCCGCGCAAGCTGGGCCGCGCCCCTTCCGCGCCGCGGCAGTCTCAGCGGGAACCTCTGGCAAAAGCGCAGGTGGGTGCTATTGGCGAGGTCCCCGCGGGGTTTATCTCGACACGAGGAGGCACCTGTGCTCGACGGCATCGATCTCATCAAGAACCTGTACGGCTCCATGCAGCAAAAGCACGACGAGGCGCGCAAGCACTTCGGGCGTCCGCTTACCCTGACCGAGAAGATCCTGAGCGCGCACCTCCGCGAGATCGCCGACGAGGATGGCAACACTCTCGAGCGCAAGAAGTCCTATGCGAACCTCTGGCCCGACCGGGTCGCCATGCAAGACGCCACCGCACAGATGGCTCTCTTGCAGTTCATGCACGCAGGTCGTGACGAAGCAGCGGTGCCGTCGACGGTTCACTGTGACCATCTCATCAGCGCACACACCGGGGCGAAGGCTGACCTCCTGAAGGCCTACGACGAGAACGCCGAGGTCTATGAGTTCCTGAAGTCGGTCTCGTCCCGCTACGGCATCGGTTTCTGGAAGCCCGGTGCAGGCATCATCCACCAGGTTGTCCTCGAGAACTACGCCTTCCCGGGCGGCATGATGATCGGCACCGATTCGCACACACCAAACGCCGGCGGCCTCGGCATGGTGGCCATCGGCATCGGTGGCGCCGACGCTGTCGACGTCATGGCGGGCTTGCCCTTCAACCTCCGCTGGCCCGGCGTCATCGGCGTCAAGCTCACGGGCAAGCTGTCGGGCTGGGCCTCGGCGAAAGATGTCATCTTGAAGTTGATGGGCATCCTCACGGTGAAGGGCGGCACCGGCCACATTGTCGAGTTCTTCGGCGAAGGCGCGGAGAGCATCTCGGCCACAGGCAAGGGCACCATCGCCAACATGGGTGCCGAGCATGGCGCGACGACGAGCGTCTTCGCTTACGACGAGGCCATGGCGCGCTACCTGCGTCGCACCGAGCGCGGCGCCTGGGCCGACCTCGCTGACCAGTACAAGGACGCGCTGCGCGCCGACCCCGAGGTCTATGCTGCGCCCGAGAAATTCTATGACCGCGTCATCGAGATCGATCTCTCGACGCTGGAGCCTCACTGGGTCGGCCCGCACACCCCAGACCTCGCCCGCGAAGTCAGCGCCATGAAAGAGGCCGTCAAGAGCGAGGGCTACCCCGAGCAAGTGTCGAGCGCCCTCATCGGCTCGTGCACGAACTCGTCCTACGAGGACGTCAGCCGCGCGGCCTCCCTCGCACGTTTCGCCGCTGAGAAGGGCCTGAAAGCAAAGATCCCTTACATGGTGACCCCGGGCAGCGAGACCGTGCACCTGACCATCCAGCGCGACGGCCAGATGAAGACGCTCGAAGGCATGGGCGCCACCGTACTCGCCAACGCCTGCGGCCCCTGCATCGGCCAGTGGCAGCGTGACGACGTCAAGAAGGGCGAGCGAAACGCCATCGTCACCTCCTTCAACCGCAACTTCCGCGGTCGCAACGACGCCAACAACGAGACCCTCGCCTTCATCGGCAGCCCCGAGATGGTCACCGCCGTGGCGCTTTCGGGCTCCCTCGCGTTCAACCCGCTCACCGATAAGCTCACGACGCCCAGCGGCGAGGAAGTTATGCTGCCTGCTCCTAGTGGCGCAGAGCTCCCCGACCAGGGCTTCGTCATCGACAAAGAGGGCTTCGAAGCCCCCGCCGACGACGCCCGCGCGGTCACCGTGAAGGTTGCTCCGAACTCGGAACGTCTCGCCCTCATCGAGCGCTTTGGCGCTTGGGACGGCGAGGACATCAGCGGCCTGCCCGTGCTCCTGAAGGCGAAAGGCAAATGCACCACCGATCACATCTCGCCTGCGGGCGCGTGGCTGCGCTTCCGCGGTCACCTCGACAAGATCGCTGACAACACCTACTCGGGCGCGGTCAACGCCTTCACCGAGAAGCCGGGGGAAGGCAAGGACGTACTCGACGGCACCACGAAGAGCTTCCAGCAGGTGGCACGCCACTACAAGGCACAGGGGCTCGGCTGGGTGGTGTTCGGCGACGAAAACTTCGGCGAAGGCAGCTCGCGGGAACACGCCGCCATGCAGCCGCGCCACCTCGGGGGGCGTGCCATCATCGTGCGCAGCTTCGCCCGCATTCACGAGACCAACCTCAAGAAGCAGGGGATGCTCGCCCTCACCTTCGCGAACCCCGCTGACTACGACAAAGTGCGTGAGACCGACCGCGTCGACGTGGTCGCCGGCGACGTCGCCGTCGACGGTCTCGGCCTCGACGACGCCGGACGCGCCGCCCTCGCCGCCGCCGACATCGTCATCCACTCCGCCGCAGCGGTCAGCTTCG
>JBMTAX010000426.1:0-3628 GCA_049429145.1 Myxococcota bacterium | reverse complement strand
GAAGCGGCCTGGACCCGCGAGGGAACGTGCGATGGCGACAAGGGAACCTGTCTCGCTGCCAATCTGAAACGAGAAGCGTGCGAAGACTTCTCGTCGCAGCTCATTGGGCGACGGCTGGTCTCGCGCCGCACCTGTGTGCAGCGTGAGGGCCTCATCGTCCATCGACGCTTCAAGCTGCCTTCGGACGACGTCTGGGAAGCGACCTCCGCTGTCGGCGGCGAGGCGCTCAAGTCCGGTGAGGAGGTCGTAAGAAGCGATGGGTCGTTCTAGCAAGATCCACTCGAAGGGAGTCTCGAGCACGCTGATTTCCGTCGTGGGCGAGCCTGCAGGCCATTCGTCGAGCACCGCTGTCGTGTGGGCCGCTCCTGGTACGGCGATGGCCCCATTTCTCCGGAGGGCACCAGGCCCGCTCTGCAGCGTACTAAAGTCGCCCCCTCTCTCCTCGAGCAGCTCTGCTCCGAGGCCCGCTAGCATCAGCACCCGCTGCCACGGTGCGAGACACTCAGGCGGCAAAACCGAAAGCTCGACCCCTGCCGCGCGGCCCGGACTCGACGTCAAGAAAAGAAGACTACACGTGACGACGACAGCAAAGGCACGATGAGGCATGTCGCACACCCTAAAGAACAATCGCCGGCGACACCAGCCTTTGCGGTCACGACCGCAACTGACGACGCAACGGCACCTCGATGAAGCGCCACGCGAGCCAAGCGACGAGCAGACAGCCGGCGAAAGCCGTGCTGGCCACAAGCGGTTCGTCGAGGACTTTGGTCCCGGTGCGCCGCTCCCCGAGGCCGGCTATCCAATAGAGCACCGGTACATGGAGAAGATACAAGGCGTAGCTCGACTCACCGAGTACGCGCATTCCTCGCACCCCGAGTAGACGTGAGAGGGTGCTCTTTCCTTCGCCATGGGCCACCGTGACAATGAGAAGCGCAAATGCCGGGGAAAGCCATGCGTTATGCCACAGCGCATAGGGGACGAGACCTGCCGCCACGGGAGCAAGCAGCCCTGCGATGACGACGACAGATCTCACTCCACGTGGTGCGCGCAGCCCTGCGCGATACAGCCTCGCCGCCAGCATCCCGAGCACAAACTCGGGGGCACGCACGAGGGGATGAAACTTAAAGACATGCACCCACACTTGCTGCTGGGCAGGGTCGCTCGCCTCATCCGCGACGCGGGAAAGAGCAAAGGAAAGCGCCAGCGAGAAGAGCCAGATGCTGCCGAACGCGAAAAGCGTGCGACGATTCGACCACCGAGGGAGAC
This sequence comes from Myxococcota bacterium, assembly GCA_049429145.1. Taxonomy (GTDB): domain Bacteria; phylum Myxococcota; class UBA727; order UBA727; family CAYLZW01; genus JBMTAX01. The sequence goes on along the minus strand of JBMTAX010000426.1, from coordinate 2,362 downwards.
TTCGGAGCATGAAGGGGAAGAGGGCGTAACAGAAGAGCTCTACCGATAACGACCATGCGGGTGGGTTGAAAGCGAGAGCTGCCGTCGGCACGAAAGCCTGCAGACCAAGCAAGCACAGAAGCCCGTGTCCTAGGTGCGTCACGAGGGGCGGCGCGGCATCGCCTGCTCGTCGCCACAATGTCATCGCCACCGGGGTGACGAGAACGAAGGCAAACAAGTGCACGGGGAACAAGCGCGCGAACCGAGCTCTTGCGTACCCCTTCAGCGATACGGCTGCACCATGGTCGTCGGTGTAGCGGTAGCTAAGGATGAAGCCAGAGAGCACGAAGAAGAAGCTGACCGAAGCAGGCCCTGCACGCAGCACGCGCTCGAGCACGGGCGGCGTCTCCCATACGTCATAGCGCCACAGGTGGTAGAGCACGACGTGAACAGCCGCGAAAAAGCGCAATCCTGTCAACCCGTGCAGTGGCGCTATCGCGGTCATACGCATGTCCTCGCCCGAAGCAAACGTCGATCATCCATGGCGTGAGGCTCACTGATCGCTCATGCGATCAGCGGCAAGCCATAGGCTCTCTGAGCCACCGCTCACCGTTCACGAAGAGCTGGCCCCCGCGGTCCTCGAGCACCGCACGGTCTTGGGTGCCGTCCTCGAAGAGAAGTGAGATGACGTTTCCCTGCACCGACCAGCGGCCACGGTTTTGAGCGTTAGCGACGCCGGTGCCGAGGCTGCTAATGCTGGTAGCGCCGAATGCGCGAGAGAATCGCCCATCGCGACAGAGGTGGAACTCAGTCTTCTCCGAGTACCCAGAGCCATGGGCGTAACGCACCACCCGATGGTCGGCGAGGGCGCTCACCCACGGCCCGCTGCTCGATGACGCTGGGGGCGAAATGGCGGCTGAAGGGGCAAGGGCTTGCTTCACGCTGGCGGCCATCTGGTCTGCCATCACCGCGAACTCGGGGAGTGCGTCGGGCAGGGCCACCGCGACGAAGACGAGAGCTGCCCCTCGAGGAGTGGTCACCACACTTCCATAGGCGCCATAGGTCTCGCTGCCGTCGGTGGCGTAGAAGTCAGCGACGAAGCCATGGGCGCTCTTGCGGGGAGTCCCCTTGGGTGTGAGCACCACCGTATCCGCGACGGGAAAAGGTTGTGCGACGATGGCGCGTATGTCTGCCTCGGATGCCGCGGTGGCGTAAACGAAGACACGTCCGAGCTGATGATCGCGACCGACATGCAACCACTCGGTACCTGGGGGCAAGACCGCGGTTACCTTGGCCGGAAGCGCGAAGGACACCTCGAGCCCGGGGACCTCGAGACGCACCGGCCCCTCATGGCGTTTACCCGCAACGATGGGCTCGGCGAGGGACGGAGCGGCGAAGAGCAACGAGCAGAGCACGACGAGACGCTTCATTAGGGTTGGGTACCAAGGAATGGGACGACGACAAAGAGGGCCACTTCGAGACCACCGGGGGGCCGAAACAGGCTGTGTGCACATCCCCGGTTGCAAACCGACCTTTCGGTAGAAAAGGTGGACAAGAAAGGCGGGGAGAGACCCCGCGCCCTGCCGCCGGAGACAATATGCGTCGAATGCCGAAGACCCGCTCCTCGCTGCTCGCCCTCGCTGTCCTCGCTGCCCCCTTGGGGTGCACCGCTGGCGGTGGCGCTGACGACGCTGGAGAGGCGGCGGAAGACGCTGGCACGAGCGGCGGCGGCACTGTTGACGGCGGCACGAGCGGCGGTGGTTCCACCGACGGCGGCGCGGGCGGTGGTGGTTCCACCGACGGCGGCGCGGGCGGTGGTGGCATGACCGATGGCGGGGCGGGTGGTGGTGGTTCCACCGACGGCGGCACGAGCGGCGGTGGTTCGGGTGGCGGCTCGTGCGCGGCCCCCATTCCGCTGACCTGCGAGAGCGGCACGGCCACTTTCGATACGGCCAACGGCGGCAATGGTGTCGACGGGTATGGGTGTGATCCGCTGTTCCCTGATGATTACACGGGCAAGGAACAGGTGTTTGCGTTCACCAATCCAACTGCGGCAGTCGCTTCCGTTAGCGCCACAAAAGAAGCAGCTGGGTTCACCACCTACAAGCTCTTCCAGCTGGCGACCAACCCCTGTGATGGAGAGGCCGTTTGCGAGGGCGAACTCGAGAACACCCTGCCTGCAACAGCGCCGAGCGCCCCCCTTCGGTTTGACGTGGTACCTGGTGCAACAACCTTTCTCGCCTACGACGTCCGTGTTGCCGACGAAACCACAGCCTTCTCCTTGACGGTGACTTGCGGCGACGCGGTTTGCGGGAACGGAGTCATCGAGCTCGATGAGACTTGTGATGATGGCGACGCGCAAGGTGACGATGGCTGCTCTGCG
>JBMTAX010000425.1:0-3629 GCA_049429145.1 Myxococcota bacterium | reverse complement strand
GCGACGGCGCCAGCAGCGACGGCTCCCCCGGCACCGATGTCACCGCCTGCGGCCTGGGGGGTGCCGCCGGCACCGGGGGAGGGGCCGGCGTCGGGAGATTCGGGAAGACCTGGGCTCGAAGCCCCGGGGACACAATCGCTCGCAACTCCAACGCACAGGGGGATGACGACGTCATGTTGGGCCGCAGCTGCCCCGTCGACGTCACGGGAGAAACGCACCCGGAGACCGTGCACCCCGGTCGCGAGGCCAGCGGTGGACAAGCCGGTGAGCGTCCAGCTGCTCTGGCCTTCTGTGAGCGCAACGTAACCGTCGAGATAACGCTCGGGCGTAGAGGTGAGCGACGTTCCCGACAGCAGACCATCGGTGTCATCGAGTCGCGCCGCGACGCGGGTGGGGACGACGGCCGGGTCATGGGTCACGTTCAGCGACCAACTCCCGCCGACAGAGAGCAAGGGCATGGTGACAGTGCTGTTCGACACGAGCACGCCATCGGGTAGCTGCTTGTCGTCAGCGGTGATTACCGTCGTCGTCGGAACGACCGCGCCCGCGGCCAGGAGGCCCACGACGGGTTCTCGGACAGCCTCCGGTGCGTACACAACGATCTTGCCGCCTGGGAAGTTGGTGTAGACAAGGCCATAGCCTGCCGGCGGGTTCTGTCCGTTGTTGACCGCACGATACCGGCTGAGCGCCTCTGCCAGCTCCCCTGAGCCCTGCTTATCAGCGGGGTCTACCACGGTGATGGAGGCTCCCCAGTCGATGGCGTTGCCAGTGAGGTCGACCAGCTCGGTGCCAGGTGCGAAATGGGTGACGATGAAAGACCCGTTTCCATCGCCGAAGAGGGCGCTCCCCCCCAGGCGGTCGTTGAGGATCACGAGGCTCGCTGGGCCATACCCCGGCACCACCCGCTCGAATGCATAGCTGTCGTCACCCACCCAGCGGTTGCTTTGCTCGCCCCGTGCCCCCTTGCGCGCAGCTCCGACGAGATTCACCACCACACGCTGAGGTCCCCCGTTAAAAGTGTCGCCGAGGGCATCAGGTCGACCGGCTCTCACGAAGCTCTGGTTCGTCCAATTGTTGCCATCGAAGAAGACCACAGAATCCGCATCACGGAGGAGCACGTAGGAATAAATGAGGTCGGGTTGCCCGTTCACGGGGAAGCAGCGGGAGAAGTTCTCCGAACCCCACACCGCGTCATCGACGCTCTCATGGCCTTGGCATTTGTCGTGTGATTGGGCGAAGCCGACCCCCGCGAAGCGATTCAGTCCGCCGAAGCCACCGATATCCTGCCCCGTCGGGCGCACAGACAACTGCCCGATATCGGCGTTGCCGCCCCAATCGCCTCCCGAACCGTACATGCTGCCCGCAGCGCCCTTGAAGCCGGCCATGCGGAAATAAAGCGGGAAATCGAGCATCCGCATGCCGGTATCGACGTAGGGGGAGAGTTCCCAGAAGTTCCCGGTGAAATGCTCACCAAAGATGGCTGCGTCATCGACGAGGTCGGCATCATCGACATCGTCGTTGCCATGAAGTTCGTCATAGGTGTCTTGAATGACTCGATTGAACGCGATGGAGTCGCCGGTGAAATCGCTCGCGTAAAAGCTTGGGTAGACGTGTTTGACAGCATCGAGCCGGAAGCCATCGGCCTCAGTCTCCAGCATCAGCCAGCGGATCCATCGATTGAGATATTCGCGGATGTCCTCGGCGACGGGGAGGTCGGTGTCTGGATAGAGCTCAGGCTGGCCTGGGTTTCGCACAAAGGATGGCAAGGGGAGACCATTCATGGCATTTCTGCCATCGGCGAATGCGTCCTGATTCAAATACTGCTCGGTCGCGAAGTCTTGCAAGCCGACCAGAGAATGGAGCATCTGCTGAAATGAAAACCCCTCCCATTCGCTGATGTCGGGTCCCCGCACGAAGTGCGTATATCCAGCTCCGACGTAGTATTGATAAATCGGGTCGTTCTCGATTTCATCCGCCGCGACTGCATCACGGACGGAGAGGTCGGCCAACGCCTCTTCAAATGTCACGCTCGAGACCCGCAGCTGGGACTTTCGTACACAGACCTCGGCGCCTCCGCTGCGCAATCCAACGCCGTTCCCCTGCTGCTCCACCACTTTCCAATAAGGCTGATTGTCGGCGGCGGGCTGAAATGCGCAAAATTCGCAATCAGATTGTCCACCGCAGGTCGGCTGCTGTTTCGCCGGCAGGACGTGATAGTCGAAGACGCTGGTATCTGGCCAAGCATCGAGGTCGACCATCTCGAGGGAGACCCCCGGGTTCTCGATGGTGTTCGGGTTCCCGTTGTGGTTCATGATCACGTCAAAGTAGACGCGGACCCCGAAACGGTGTGCGGTGTCGACGAGCGAGATCAGCTCATCTTTGGTGCCATAGCGCGTAGCGACCGTACCGCGCTGGTTTTGATCGCCGAGGTCGAAACGATCATAGGTGGCGAAACCAACGTCGCGCGTGCCTTCCGTTCCTTTCATCGGCGGTGGCAACCAAATGGCGCCATACCCTGCAGCGGCGATCTCAGGCATGCGGGCCTCGATCTCCGTCCACGGGGTTTCAAAATATTGAAGAATGACCTCGGCCCGAACGTCGGAGGCACCGAGGAGCGAGAGCGAGGCGAGAGTTATCGCCACGGCGGACGCGCGTCGATTCATGGAAGCCGTATTGCCAGACACGCCGCGTCACGCAACCCCACAGTGCATCGGTCGAAAGACGGAGCACACTTCGTCTGTCCATATCTTTTCTCCACCGCGCTCCTGCACTAGGAGCGCTGCATCTTCCCCGGAGGTTCACGATGAAGCACACGCCTTTCACCCTCGCCGTCGTCGTCGGTGCGCTGCTCGCCGCGCACGGTGCATCCGCGGGGTCAGTCAAGTTTCAGGACCCCACAGGGGACGACACAGGACCTGGCACCTACGTGTATCCGACCAACGCGGCGTACAAGAAAGGCTCCTTCGACCTGGTGGCACTCTCTGCCAAAGAAAAGGGCAGCGACGTCGAGGTCGAGCTCACCGTCAACGCAGCCATCGAGGATCCTTGGGATTCCAAGAGTTGGCCAAACCCGGGCAATGGCTTTTCTGTCCAGATGTTTCAGGTGTACTTGGACATTGATGGCAAGGCTTCCTCTGGAGAAGCCAGCGCCCTGCCGGGAATGAATGCAGATTTCGCAGACGATTCTCGCTGGGAAAAAGTTCTTTTTATCTCGCCCCAGAGCAACAAGACCATCACGGCCGAACTCAAACAAAAGGCCCCGACGCTCGTCGAAAAAGTCGTGCTCCCTCGCAAGGTCTCTGCACGCGGAAAAACGGTGACGGCCCTCTTCTCGAAGAAGGATCTCGGAGCAGACTTGGACAAAATCGGCTGGCAGGTGCTCGTCGGTTCGAATGAGGGCTACCCGAAGGGTGGCGACATTCTGTCCAGGAAAGTGAACGAATATGAAGGCGACCATCGCTTCGGCGGGGGTGACGATGGTGAGGCAGACCCTCACTTCCTCGATGTGCTCGCAGGCAAAGGAAAGGGTGGCGACGACGAGAAGGCCACGCAGGCGAGCATGTTGAAGTACGACGCTGGCGCCAACAAGCGGGCTGTCTTGAAGATGGTGCGACAGTAAGCCTCGCGCC
>JBMTAX010000424.1:0-3630 GCA_049429145.1 Myxococcota bacterium | reverse complement strand
CGGACTGAGGCACTCGTTCTCCGGGGACCGGCCCGCTCATTTCGGCGGAGGTGTCACCTCGACCGCCACGGTGCCTCGATCGGTCATGCGTTGGCACCAGTTCTCGGTGCACAAGAAAAAGCTGAGTTCTACGTCGACCCGCTGCGGACCTGCGCGCGTGGCGTCCACGGGAGCCTCGAAGCGCAAAAGACCTGGTTCTGGCTCGGTAGCATCGGAGCGCGTGAGTTTCGGAGTGGCCACCACTAGACCATCCGATGACGTGAACTTGAGTTCGAGCGGCGCTTCCGGGTGAATCTTCAGGCCATTGAGTGCGCGCAGCGAGAACTGCAGGGTCCCGCGCGTCGTCTCCGGCAAGCTCGTTACCGAGCCCTCGGTGCTGAACGCATAGTCTTCCCGCGTGGCTCGATCTTTGGCAGGGGCGTTCTCCGCACGCACGACAATGGCCGCCAGCAGCGCGGCACCAGCGAGCAAGCGAAGTAGAGCATTGGACACAAGAACACCTCTCAGTCGCGAGCACATCGACGAGCCAGTCGATCCTGACATTCTATGGCTCCTACCACAGTCTCGCGGAACGGGCAGGAGGCTCGCCCCATGTCGCCTTTCTGTGGTCGCCTGACAGGCTATCCGCAATGCGGCGTGTAGGCCTGTCAGAGCCCTTGTACCCGCGCTGCGAGGTCGCTCAAGGTCGCGCGGGTGTCGGCATCTAGTGACGTGGGCACGGCGATCTGCACCGTCACAAAAGCGTCTCCACGGTGGTCTTGGTGGGCCAGGGAGGGGAAGCCTCTGCGGGGGAGGCGGAACACCTGTCCGCCCTGTGTGCCCTCAGGTACCGTGATGCGCAAGGTTCCCTCTGGCAACGGGACTTCGACCTGGCTACCGAGCAGCGCATCGGAAATGCGGACGCGGACTTCGGTCCACAGGTCGTCACCCTTCCGTTCCCACATGGGGTGCTGTTGGACCCGCAGGCGCACATACAGGTCGCCCGGCGGCCCGTCTTGCCCCACGGCCCCGCGCCCCCGCAACCGGAGCCTTGAGCCCGTCTCGACGCCTGCAGGGATCGTGACCACGAGGCTCTCCCGACGGGTGCGTACCTTTGCCCCTCGACAGGCGCGACACTTCGTCGGATGGGGCGTGCCTACTCCGTCGCACCGAGGGCATGTTCGCTTCAACGGGAATGGCCCGCGCAGTGCTACTTTGCCCGTGGCACCGCAGTCGGGGCACGGGATCTCTCGGGAATCGGGGGGCACACCGCGCCCATTGCATTCCCCGCACGGGCGCATCAAGTCCGCTTCGACGGTGCGCTTCGTGCCGCGATACGCCTCTTCGAGGCTGACCTCTTGCTCAATCTCGATGTCGACCCCGAGGACGGGACCTTTGGTGTCCCGGCCGCGAAATACATCCGTCACGAGTTCGAACAACTCCTGCAGCCCCTCCGAGAACTCATGGCCCCCCTGGGCGGTACGCGGGTGCCCGAACAGATCGTAACTGCGCCGCCGCTGCGGGTCGGAGAGCACTTCGTAGGCCTCCGTGATCTCCTTAAAACGTTCGGTGGCTCGGGTGTCATCCCCCGTCACGTCGGGGTGGTACTGCCGCGCGAGTCGGCGATACGCAGCCTTAATGTCGCGCTCGCCCGCTCGTCGCGGGATCCCGAGGATGTCGTAGTAATCCCGCGCCACCGTCACGCTCCCAAAACAACTCTGATTGCAGAACGTAGGGCGCGGGAGGTCTGCGCGCAAAGGCGAAATACGCGGTTGCAGACCCACGCCAAGACCCGTTCCGACCGGGCTTCGGTGCCAAGGGAGCTGACGACGACAACGGCGAGCGCGGGCGAACTAGATCTCCGTGCGTTGCCACGTTCCCGAGCTGAATTTCGCACCCACCGCGACGAGTAACGAGACCCCGTACACGCAGGCGGCATACCAGCACCCCAGGAGCCCAAGCTCAAGGCGAACGGCGAGGAACCAGGACAGCGGCACGAGGCAGAACCGGTGCAGGAATAGCTCGATTTTCATGACGAAGCGCGACTCTCCAGCTCCGTAGAGTGCTTGGGTCAGCACCAGCGCGGCGGCTGCGAGGGGGGCGAGCCCGCCGCAAACACGAAGGGCGGGGCTTGCCACCTGAAGGACTTGCTCTTTGAGCCCCATGGCGTCCGCGGCATCCGCAGGCAAGTACAAGCGCAGCAACGTTTCAGGAGCAAGGAACATCACGGTTCCGACGACCACCATCACCGGGACCATGAGTTTCACGCTGTGCCAGCCATAGCGCGCCGCCAGGCTCGGGTTTCCTGCCCCGAGCGCCTGCGAGACGAGCGTCGCCGTCGAGGTTCCAAAAGCGATACACGTCATGAAAACGAGCATGCAGAGGTTGATGATAATGCTCGTCGCGTTGACGTTGATGCCCGGCAGTCCCTGCGCGTCATCGATCTTCCCGACGATAACGAAGAACAAATAGAAACCGGTCATCATGAAGAGGGTGGCGAGGCCGGAGAAGAAACTGAGTTTCGCCACTGACCCCGCGACCCGAAGATCGAAGTTCTGCCACCGGTAGACGCGGAAGCGGTCCCGTTCGGCGTGACGCAAGGTCCATGCAACCATCAAGACCAATCCTGCGCTCGACGAGATCACGCTCGACCATGCCGCTCCTTCCACGCCAAGTTTCGGGAATCCGAGCGCGCCGAAAATCAGAAGCCAGTTCAGGAGGGCGTTGATCAGGTTCATCAAAAACGCGATCGACATAAAGACGAGGACTCGACCGACCCCGTCGTAGAACGCCTTGTAGGACTGCATGGCGACCATGCTGAAGATGCCAATGAGACGTACGCTGCCGTACGCGACACCCGCCTCGCGAACCGCGGGGTCGTGGGTGATGAGCTGAAAGTAGGGCTCAACCACGAGCAGCGCCGGTATCGTCACCACCAGCGAGGAGAGCAATGCGACCCAGACGGAGTTGAACAGGGTCTTGCCTGCCCCGTTCGTGTCGCCTCCGCCAAAGCGGCGCGCGACCACGGCCTGGGTGCCGACCTGGATCGAAGCCAAGAAGCCGCCGAAAACCCAGAACAAGATCAGGGCAGGGGTGAGCGCTGCGGTTCCCGCCACCGCCTCTTGCTCGGGGAGGCGGCCCACCATGAGTGCGTCAATTTGGTTGATCGCCGTCTGGGTCATCATCCCTACAACCACAGGCAAGCCCAGGTTGATGATGCGCCCAACGAGCGCCAGCTCGTACCCCAACAGTCGACGACCACGCGCAGGTTCTCTTACATAGGTGGAAAGCAGACGCTCAGAACGGGTACCTGGCCGCGCATGCTCGACGACACCGGCCGCGGTCGAGCCACCTTCCCCCTTGGCTTCGCTCACCGCATCTCGCTGAGGTGTCCCCGTCGTCAATGCGCGCCCGCCTTGTCTTGTGCTGCGCGCCACGGCGGCGTGCCTCGCGAGTCTTCCGCCCCCGGGGGTGCCGGTAGAAAAAGGCTACCTAGCGGAGGGGACCCTGAGAGGCAACCGTGACCGTTCGAGTTCCCGAGACACCTCGCGGGATCGGGGAAGTCACGAGAACCACGAGCAACGCTGTTGATTCCCTCAAAGACGGTGGCTAGCGTCCGCCGCGTCTGTTGTTGCCGCGCGTTATTTTCTT
>JBMTAX010000423.1:0-3631 GCA_049429145.1 Myxococcota bacterium | reverse complement strand
CGGAGCTGCAGCGCCCTCCTCGGAAGGCGCTTCGGGGGAGGCCTCTGCAGGAGGAGAGGACGGCGCCGCGGTGCCTTCTTCAGGGCTTTGGGCGAGGGCGGCCAGGGACGCGAGGAGCGAGGCGATGAGCGGAAACTTCTGCATGGACCCGACACTCCCTCGACCCGGGTGTCGTGTGCAACCCACAATCCTGCAAACCAAGCTCCTCGGCTGTGCGCTCCGCTCCCCCTCAGACGTCAAAGAAAAATTTCAGTGACAACCCGAAGGAGCGACGCTCGAGGTCCACCACGCTCTGCTGAAAGCCTACATCGAGCCCGAAGTAGGGAACGATGAACCCTGCTCCCGCGCAGGCCACGTGGTCTCCCCGCGCTTCATCGTACTGGTAGCCGAGGCGCAGCGGCACAGCGTCGAGAAAGAGATACTCCCACCCCGCCGAGATGCGGTTTTGCGGCCCGTAAAGGGTGAAGAAGTTGATGTACCAGTCGGCCGTCAACACGAAGTTACTCAGCGGGCCTCGCGGGTTTCCTGGCGGTACCGGGGCCGGAACACCGGCAGCGTTGGGCATGGGTCCGAAGACAGGACCTCCTCCGAAGAGAAGACTCGAGAGGGGCCCGAGGTCGAGGGCTGCACCGAATCCTGCGCTCAGCGGCACGTCCTTCGCGTTGATGGGAACGAGATTGTACCCCACCGCCGCCAGGGAAAGTCCGCCCGGCAGCGTGGCGAGGACGCCGACGTCGGCAGAGAGGGCATTGAGGTAGTTGCCTACAATGGCGTCGGAGAGATTGACATATTTGACCCCGACCCCGGCCGACAAAAGTTGCGGCAGGAACTGGTAAGCGAGACCCACCGTCGCGGTGTGCTGCAGGGTCGTGCGCCTCGTGAGCTCCCGGCCTTCAAAGGTGTAGCCGATGCCACCGGCCATGGCGCTGGTCTTTGAATCGACGACGCTGAGGTCGACCTGGTGGTCCTCCGCATCGAGGTCAAACGAGTAGTGGAGCTCGGGGCTGTACCGCGGTACCGCCGTCAAACCCGCGGGATTGAGATAGATGGCGTCGTTGCCCGTGGCGATGGCACGATAGGCCTCGCCGAGTGCCATGGCGCGCACCCCTACGAAATCCTGCGCAGAGACCGCACCGGCCCACAGCAGGCTGGACAGGGCGATGAGCAAGGAAAGCGAGTGGCGACCAAACACGACCGCCCCAGCATAACGGGGAGCCGCTGCCGCCGAAAGTTCATAGCTGGTGAGGGGCGCTTGTCGGCGCGGCGTGGGGAACGTAGCTGTTCGCACCGGGGTGTTCACGCCCCGGAGGAGGAGGAGAACATGGGCACCAAGGTGGCGTTCGTGGCAGGCGCGACCGGGTTTACCGGACGAGCGATGGCGGCCCAAGATCCAGCGCGCCACGACGTGGAGCTGCGGCTGCAGGTGCGTCCAGGTTCGCGCGGCGGGCACAAGCTCGAGCAAGACCGCCGTGTCGTCTCCGTCGACCTCGCCGACAGGATCGCGCTCGAAGACGCTCTCCTCGGCGTCGATTGTGTCGTTCAGCTCATAGGCACCGTGCGTGCCCGCTTCGCGGAGACGGGAGATTACGAGGCCGTCGATTACGGCACGACGCTGCGGCTCCTCGATGCGGCAAAGCTACGACAGGTTCCGCACTTTCTGCTCGTCTCGAGCGTCGGCGCTGGTCACCCCATCGGGGAGTACTTGCGGTGGAAGAAGCGGACCGAGGACGCCGTGCGACAAAGCGGCCTCCCCTACACCATCGTGCGACCCAGCTACCTTGCGGGCGACGAGATGTTTCCCGAGCGGGCACAGCTGAGTGCCACCAGCGCCTTTCTGCGCGGCTTCTCGGAGAGCATGTTCGGCGGCGGTCTCGCCGCAGACCTTCGTCCCATCAATATCCAGGTGCTCGCACGGGTGTTGCTCTCCCTCGTCCGCGACGGTGCGACTCGGCGCGTCCTCGTAGGGAGGCACCTCTGGCACATCGCTCGCGAGCAGCGTCTCTACGACTTCGTCGACGGAAACTCAGCCGAGCTCGCTCGCCGGGCTTGAGCGCTTCCTCTATTCGTCATCGATAGTCGCCGCATGCGGTGCCCGAAGAGGTCGTAGCCGAGAGTGTCTCCAGCGGGGGATACACTCGAGGAAATCCAGAACATGTTGCGCGCGGCGTGGTAGTGGTGGGAACGAGTCGCGGAGGAGCTATGGCCGAGCGCGGGAGCGAACGTTGGGTGTGGGTCGACCTCGAGATGACCGGTCTCGACGACAAAACCTGCTGTATTCTACAGATTGCTGCGATCATCACCGACGAGAATCTACAAGAGATCGCCTCGATGGACGTCGTGGTGTGGCAGCCCGAGAGTCGCCTCGAGACCATGAGCCCCTTCGTACGCAAGATGCACACCGACAACGGGCTTCATGACCGCCTGAGGGCTTCTGGTACGTCGAACGAAGACGCGGAGAGAAAAATCCTCGAGCTCCTCACCGCCCACGTTCCCTATCGGCGCGGCATCCTCGCGGGCAACAGCATTTGGCAAGACCGGCGCTTCCTGATTCGCCATATGCCTCTCGTCGAACAGTATCTGCATTACCGCCAAATCGACGTGAGTACGCTGAAAGTGCTCTCGGGAGCGTTCTATGGCCAGCGAGGTCTGCCACCGACCAAGGCCTCGACGCACACCGCCCTTGAGGACATTCGCGCCTCGATCGAGGAGCTCAAGTTCTATCGCCAGCACATTCTCGTGGACGAGCCCCGTTGATCGCTTCGCGGTTCCCTCTGCCAGCGTTTGTCGCTCTTGGCCGTTCACTCCGGTCCTTGGCACTATACACGTCGCTGGCGCTTCCGCAGACCGCCGCCGCTTTGCCCGAGGCTCCTGCGCGGCCTCTCGAGCAGCGTGCAGCGGCCCTGGCACGCGGCTATTACCTCGCCCTCATCGAGGGACGTTACGAGGAGGCCGCAGGCTTTTTGCACCCGGCGGTCATCGAGCCACTGCGAGATGATCTCCTCGGTGAGGCAGAGGGTGGACCGCCGCAGCGCGGCCTTGCCATCGCCAAGGCGCTCGGTGTCTCCGATTTGTTGGCGGTACGCAGCCTCTCGGCGGAGCGCTTCTTCGCGGCATGGGCGAAGAGCCCCTATGGCACGTCGGTACAAGTGCTCTCTCGCCCGGAACTCAAGAGCGTGGTCGACGTCACGGACACGCGCTGCAGCGAAGCGCAGGGACTGTGCCGCGTGCAGCTCATCTTGCGCGCTACGGGCGAACCCACGCTGCCGCCAAGCTCCCTGCAGGTGTGGGCCGTCAACGACGACCACCGCTGGCTTCTGACGCTCACCCCGCCGCGTTCTCGTGCCCCCGCGAAGCCATAGACATCGGTACGTTCCTGTGGCGCACCCGCTTCGCTGGCATCACCACGAGGAAACACGCCACTTCCCGTGTTCCTGCTCCAGCCACACCGGATCCTCGTCATCCACTTTGCCGTTCTTCAGCGTGCGCAGATAGACGACGAGTCGACCGTCTTGCAGGGTCGAAATACCGCGCTCTTGAAGGTCGGGGGGCATGGCGTGAAACGGCAGGAGTTCATATCGGACGCCGCGTTCCCGCTCTTGTTTCAGGCTTTCGAGCTGGTTCTTTGCCGTGG
>JBMTAX010000422.1:0-3653 GCA_049429145.1 Myxococcota bacterium | reverse complement strand
TCGAGGTCGCCGAAGACGACCGGGTTTTGCTGGAGCTCTTCCCCGGGCGCAAGCTGTTGGTCGCCCTCGCAGCGCGTGGACCTGCGCCGTCGCTGGCATTGGTGACGTCGTGGACACGTGACACCCCCACGCCTCCTCGCACGCAATCTGTATTGCGCAGAGAACTCATTCCGTCTCGGCTTGTCGACGTGAAGGTGGAGTTCGAAGGTCTATTGCATCTGCGATTTGAGCAGAAGGGAGGCGAATCCCGCTGGCTTCGTGTGGAGCGATTGGCACGCGATTCGCGACTGCTCCTCACGGGGGCTCCTTCGGGTGACCGCGTGCGTTGTGTCATCGGAGAGCCCCGCGCCATTGACGGTCGTGACCTCCGCGAAGGGCGAATCTATGAGCCACCGCGCTCACCCTCGCCGCAGGACGATGCCGGCGCCTCATCCCCCATCGCTGAGCTGGCCGTGGCTACAACCCACACGGCCACGGCTCCCGAATCACCTCTACAGGCCCGCCTCAAGGCCGAACACCGTCGAATTCGGCGCCTGATCGCCGCTCTCGAAGGCGACTTGTCGCGCCATGGCGACCCCACGCAGCTTGCCTCTGATGGGGAGCTCCTCAAGACGTGGCTCACTCAGGTGACTCGGGGAGCGGCTGTCGTCACGCTGCCAGCCTTCGATGGCTCGAGCCGCACAATTTCCCTCGAGCCCTCGTTGTCACCGTCACAAAACCTGGAGCGTCTGTTTCGTCAGGCACGCCGCGCCCGTGAAGGAGCACGCCGCATCGCGCCGAGGCTCACCGACGCCTTGCAGCGACGCGCTGCGCTCGAAGCCGCACGGTGCGCGCTTTCATCGAGCCAGGTCTCCCCTGCACAGCTACAAGAAGTTGCCGCCCTTCTCGAAGCGCCCGCCTCCACGAGATCGTCGGCGAGGCGACGCGCGGCGCTCAGTGGTCCTCGTCGACCATACCGCTCGTTTCAGCTCACCGAAGGCATCATTGCAAAGGTCGGGCGGTCCGCTCGAGATAACGATGCGCTTACCTTCCACCACGCGAAGGGGAACGACCTGTGGCTGCACACCCGCGACGTGGCGGGATGCCATGTCGTCGTCCCCCAGCCAGGGAAGGACCTGTCCGTCCCCCACGAGGTCCTGCTTGACGCAGCCCACCTCGCTGTATGGTTCTCGCCGGCGCGACATGCGGCGCGTGCCGACGTGCGGTACGCCCTGCGGAAGCACGTACGCAAGCCAGGACGAGGTGCGGCCGCGGGGCTCGTGCACGTCAGCCATGAGCGAGTGATCCACATCGTCATCGACCCCGCACGGATGCAGCGTTTGCTCGGGAGCGAAGTTGCCTCGACGTGAAGCGCCTGCAGTACGTGGTCATTGCGACCCACTTCCTACAGCCAAAAACGGCAGGTTTCACCGCAACAGCTCGGCCGCCTGGTCTGGAATGTCCTCAAGACGTTGCTGTGAGACGCGCACCACGAAGCCACGCCCCTCACCGAGGACAAACACGTCACCCCCCTCCGCGTTGCCGAAGCGAAGGCGGGCGAGGACATTGCCCTCGCCATCGAGCAGCCGTGCCCAAGGCGCAGCCTCCGACAAGCCGAGCTCGGCAAGTCGATGAGGATCTAGAGCCGCAGGGCCTTCGAGCGCACGCGAATCTCCAGTCAGGCCGGTGAGCATCAGCAGCAAGGCATTGACCCGCTGCGGCTCTGCGGGGCCCGGCTCCGGTGCCAGCACCTGCCAGGTGGGACGACCGGCCTGCTGCATACGCTCGAGCACGACGTGCTCCCCGTTCCGCAACAAGAGCTCGAGACGATGTACCTGCTCTCGGTCGACGAGGGTCACCCGTTTGGTCTGCAAGGCCTGGGCGCTATGCAGGAGCCCTCGCCACAATGTGGGATGCGCGACGCCCACCCAAGGCTCGTCGCTCCTCGCCACGCGCACGACCTCCGTCCCATCCTCCGCCACGACGGGCTCACTGATCCAGAGGGTTCGTTCGATGGCTTCTGCAGGTTTTGTGGCGCGCACATCGTCGATAAGGAGGGTAACGGTCAGCGACGGAGGCGAGAGTCCGTAGGGCGAAAGCTTCCCCTGTGCGTCCAGGCTGAGAAACTGTGACACGGGCGCCGCCGACAACGACTCGAGGATTTGTCGTACGGTGACGTCGTCAAGTTCACCGGCGGTAGGCTCGATGCCGACGAAGGAATCCATGCCAGGTGCGTCGCCGGGGCGAGTCAGCGCATAAGCGATGGCGTCAGCACGAGGCGAATGCGGGGTCACGCGAAGGCTGCGCAGCTCCGACGTTCGGGCCCCAAGCACACGCCGGTCTACAAGTTCAAGCTCACCTTTGAGCAGTGACGCCCGCGTGCCCGAGGGCACCATGACGACGAGAGGAGCCCTCGTGGTCTCATGATGGACCCGCGCATACTCCATGCGATTGAAGGAACTCGTGGCCCCAAACTCGATACGCCACGAAGGCTCAGCCTCTTCAGCCCGGTAAAGAGAGACGCTCCCGTGGGCAGGGGAGAAGCCGAGCTGCTCCTCGGCGGGTGCCGGGTTCTCCTCGTCAAACACCCTCTGGGCCCGCAATCGCTGCAGCGCTCCGAGCAGCTGTCCGATGCGCTCGGGTTCAGTGCTGATGGGGGCCTCTCGCGCCACCCGCCACCCCGTCGCCGTGCGCTGCACTGCGTAACGCTCTCCCTCGCGCTCGATGCGGAGCATGCGGAACTCGTCGGTGGACGTCGTCAACAGGAGCTGCGCAGGTCGTGGTCCCCCCAGAGACGGCTCGGCAGCACGTCGCCATACGATCCACCCGACCACCCCGGTTACGAGGACGAGTAACGCCAATGACAAGAAGGAGCGCGCGACCTGTTTCATGGCCACTCCATCACCGCTGTCGTCGGACGAGCCAGATGCCAAGCCCGAGGGAGAGCAACATGACCGGCAACGCGTACAGCACGAAGAAGGCGATACCCTCTCGCTGCCCGGGTGATAACACGAGCAGGTTCGCGCCTCGTCGTCGAGGTCGAATCGCTACCTTGTCGTCTTGGGCTGCGAGCCAACCGATGGCGTTGAGGATCAAGTTCCGGTTTGCGCTCAAGGAAAGGTACTGGTTGGCGGCGAAGCTCGAGTCCCCTGATACGAATATCCTCGTGGTGCGGTCGCTCCCGCCCTCGGAGGGTTGCTCCGCAGAGACAGCGAGGGTGACAGGCCCCCTGACCTCGCCCTCGTCCCATGCCATCTCGGTACCGTCCTGTACATCGCCAGACTCACCCCATGCATAGCGCCCAGTGCGCACCAACGCCCACGTCTCCGCAGCGGTCCCGGGGTTCAGCGACAGGCTGCGCGCCCGCGCGAACACGGCGTTCGAGCCACGAAGCGCAGCGGTGATCGGATGCTCAGAAAACTCTGTCGCCACCGCGGTGGTTGGACCGCCGCCGAACATCGTGCCAAAGGGCGAGAGATCAAGCACGACGTCGTCGTTCACCTGAATCCCTACAGATTGCAGGAGCTCGTCGGTGCCGTGCTCTGCTCGCGGTTCAAGCAACAATGCGACAGAGCCTCCGGCACGCAGATAACGGGTGAGGCTCTCGACCTCGGGGGTGAGGAGAGCACGATGTGGGCCTGCTACGATGACGGCGGCAGCGTCGGCCGGGATGC